>SVKJ01000001.1 GCA_015068525.1 Oscillospiraceae bacterium
CCGTACCCGTGCAAAGAGTCAACCGTATAATACAATCCCTGATCCAAAACCAAGATATTGATGTTCAAATATATCACAATTGTCCGAATAGTTTATTTACGATATTATTTAAAAAATGGTAAAATATTATAAAAGGAAAATTTAAAAAAAGGCAAAATGGGTATACCCATTTGATTGTATATAGAATATATACAATATAAAGCCTTTAACTAAAATATAAAAGGAGAGATTTTAATGAAAAAAATTGCTTTAATTTTAGCAGTTGTTATGATGCTTTCAGCAGTTTCAGTTTTCGCAGCACCAAGTGTTGAACATATTTTTTACGGCGTAGATGATGAAACAGGCATACCTGCATTCTATGTGTTCGGGAAATACACTAATAATAGCACAAAAAGCGGGACACAGCTTGCAAGTGATGTTGGTGTATATTACAATGGTGAAAAATACAGTTATGTTAAAGACGGTAACACAACAAGCAAAGCAGGTTTATACGGTATAGCCTTCGATGATATAGCTGGCGTTAAAGGTAGTATGAAATCTTTTAAAGTTCAGCCATATTCTGTTAATAAATTTGGAGAAAAATTAGGTGCTGAACAGGAATATGATTTTGTGAATAATGAGAAGAAATTATCTTCAAATGCAAATCTTGCGAGTGTTGCAATTATCAGAGCTCAGCCAAACAAAGGTGGGCTTATGGCTTCAATGGAGCCTGCGTTTGATCCTGATATAACTGAATATACTATATACGGGAGTTTTGCAAATGCAACCAATAATAATTTAACAAACGTAAAACTTCTTCTTACTGCGGAAGATCCAAATGCTATAATATCTGAGCCTGTTCTTACTTCAAACAGAGGTGATAATGCTCATATTATACCTACTCAAAATTTTGATGAAAATGGTGAATATGCGAATTATCTGACCGTAACAGTTACAGCTGAAAACAAAGAAACTAAAACATATAAATTTAATTTTCATACATATGACAGGGATAAGTATTATTCAACTACATCATCTAATGTTGCAAGACCGACTGAGTACATCAGTGTAGGATATGATGGCACATCATATTCAACTGCAACAAATAACAATAATTTGTATGCTTTTCCACTAGAAAGTTCTAGTAGTGAAAGATATTTAGTTTATACCTTCAATATCGTGGATGGAATGAAATCTGCGGATGTTATTTCATTAAGTACTTCGAATGTATATGCTGAAAACTTAGATGGTGCAAAAAATATTGTTTTAGCCGCAAGAGCGTATGATGACACAACGAAATTAGGTAAAGTAGGCGGTACATTTGTAATTCCTAAAGCTGCAGATGTTTCAACAGATAAAACTGCAACTAATGATTTTTGTCCTTGTGGAATTGATGTAACAAGTATTGTTAAAGATGCTATAAAAGCAAATCAAACCACTGTTAAAATCGCTTTGCAGATAATAGATATTGAATGTGACAATACTGCTAATACACCGGCATTGAGACTCATAAGACATAATAATACAACTACATATAATCCTAATTACAGTGTGTCACTTTGTTGGGAATAATAAAAAGGAGGAAAAAGATTATGAAAAATTATATTAAACCAAATATGGATATATCAAAAATCGAATCTAAACAGAATATTGCCTCCTTAGCAGGTTGGCTTGTGGAAAATGGCGATTACGCAGGTGTAGGCGTTTCACATTACGATTTAGTTTACGAACTTGAATCCTAAATTTATAAAAATAAAAAGTTGCGTTTAATACGCAACTTTTTTATATGTATTGCTTTTTTAATTTTTAAATGTTAAAATAATTTTGGGTGATAAATATGAAAGCAATAGAACTTATGGAAGAACTTTTCTCTTTAGCGATAGAAAGAGAATATAGTCCTTTGGGAGATTCGTGTAAATGCGGTAATCCTGACATAGAGATAAACAAAGTGGCAGTTACCATGTTTCCTACCGTTAATGTTATAAAAGAAGCAAAAGAGTGGGGAGCAGATTTACTGATTGTCCACGAACCTTTATATTATAATTATAAAGAAGGAGAGCCTGACTACATAGTAAAAGAAAAGATGAAGCTTGTTGAAGAATCAGGTCTTACAATTTATCGTTATCACGACCATCCTCATTACACTGTACCTGATATTATTGCAGCAGGGGAATTTAAATATTTAGATTTAAAAGGTAAACTTGAAACAACTGATGTTTTTGACCTTGTAAGATTTCATCTTGATAAGCCTGTTACTGCACTTGAACTATCAGAAATAATAAAAGAAAAACTTGGTGTAAAATATGTGCGTATAGCAGGGACTTTAAATAAACCGTCAACCGTTATATCAGGAATGTTTGGCTCGCCTGGTAATAATGTAGGAATTGAGCTTAAAAATGAAAAAAGTGAAATTATAATAGTAGGGGAAACCTCTGAATGGGCTTATGCTGAATACGCAAGAGATGCTGACCAGTTAGGTTATAATAAAACACTTATGGTGTTAGGGCATGTCGGTTCAGAACGTGACGGAATGAGATATACTGCAGATATTATAAAAGAAAAACATCCTGAACTTATGGTTAAATATATAGAATGTGAAGAGGTTTACAGATAAATGAAAGAAAGGTCTAAATTTAAAGATTTTCTTGTTATGACTCTTGGGAGTCTGTTGGTTGCTTTCGGAGTATATTTCTTTAAGATTCCAAACGGATTTGCTACAGGAGGAGTAACAGGTATCGGCACAATTTTGGCAAAGATAACTCCCATTTCTGCAGGTATATGGATTTGGGGGCTTAATATAGTTCTTCTTATAATTGGTTTTATATTCTTAGGACGTGGGAACGGAATAAAAACTGTGTATTGCAGTATGTTTTATTCTGCTGTTACATATCTTTTAGAGATTGTAGTGCCGTTAAATGCACCACTTACCAATCAGCCTTTACTTGAACTTGTTTATGCAATGCTTTTAACGTCTATCGGTGCTGCAATGATTTTTAATGTTGATGCATCATCGGGAGGAACGGATATTGCAGCGCTTATTTTAAAGAAATATACGAGCATTGATGTCGGAAAGGCACTTTTAGTGGTTGACTTTTTAGTAGCGTCAAGTTCGTTTATAATATTTAATGTGCAAACAGGGTTATTCTCACTTTTAGGCTTATTTTCAAAAGCGTTTATTGTTGACGGTGTTATAGAAAATCTTAATGTTTGTAAATATTTTATTGTTATAACAGAAAAAAGAGAGGAAATTTCAAGATATATTATTGAAAATCTTCATCATGGTGTTACGGCAAGTGTGGTTACAGGAGAATTTACAAACGAAGAAAAAGTAATGCTTCACACAGTATGTAAACGTATAGAGGCAGTAAGACTAAGGAAAGAAATTAAGAATATTGATCCTCACGCTTTTGTTATTATAACATCAAGCAGTGAAATAATAGGCAGAGGTTTTCGTGACATATAAAAGGAAAAAAGCATCGAAAAAGAATTGTTACTTTTCGATGCATTTTTTATGCCTTATGTTATTTTTTTAAACTATATTTACTTTTTTAAAAAAATATGTTATTATTGTATCATACCACACTACAATTTAATTTGCGATAAATTTTTATATCCGTGAGGGGAGATACTACCTTGGTAAAAGGTGTTCTCTCTTTATCTTTCATATGAGAATAAATATCGGTGTAGTGTGGTAACGAAACCGAGGGAAACACTTTTTCGGCACACCCTTGTGGTGTGCTTTTTTAATTAGGGGATTTTATCAAAATTGATTTTTAAAGCACCTCTTTTTTTACAAAAAATACTGTCGACAAATGCCGAAATTTGTTTTATAATGTACTTAGGCACTCGGGAGTCGAACACCTTATGGTTTGAAATTAGAAATTTCGCTTAATCCTGCAGAAATTCCTGCGGATATACGTAAGTATCATCCTTGAAATTTCTTTGACTTAAACAAAATTTCTAAATTTTAAACTCTTCGACCTTAAATGCAGGGAAATTTTTAAGATTTTTAATGCGAAGGACGAAGTCAGGCTGTCGCCTTACGAGGACGCCAAGTTGAAAAGATTAAAATTTAACAAATTTAAGGCATAAGGGGTTTGGCTCCCGAGTGCCTAAGGGGTGGTTTTGATGGAATTAATAGAATTTATTAAGAAATATAAAATTTTAATCAGTATATCACTTATATTATGTATTATACTTTCAGGAGTGCTAATTACAGTAAGTATAAAAGCAAAGAATGAAGAAATCGGAAATGTTTTAAGTAAAGCAAAAGAACTTTCAAACGGATATTTTTATCAAGAAGCACTTGACTTAATAGAAAACTCAGGCTATAAAGACAAAAAACTTGAAAGTTTAAAAGAGGAAATATTAAATATAAAAAGCAAACTTTGCGAATATGACGGGCAGGTTTACCATGTTTTTTTCCATAGTCTTATAGTTTATCCCGAACTTGCTTTTGATAATGATTATAAGCACGAAGGTTACGATATGTGGATGACAACAGTTTCCGAATTTAAAAATATGCTTCCCGAACTTTACGAAAGAGATTTTATTCTTTATTCGCTAAAGGATATAAAGGCGGGAGAAAAGATAATAATTCCTGAGGGTAAAAAACCTCTTATAATATCAATTGACGATGTTAATTACTATGACTATATGGACCCCGATGGTTTTTGCGATAAGTTAGTTGTTGGGGATGACGGATATATCTTAACCAATGTTAAAACTCCTGACGGCAAAGTTGAAAACACAAAAGACGGCGATGTTATGCCAATACTTGACGAGTTTGTAAAAGAACATCCTGACTTTTCATATAGAGGTGCAAAAGGAATTGTAGCCGTAACAGGTTATGAGGGTGTATTCGGATACAATTTTATAAAAGCCGAAGGCGAGGAAAAAGAAAAATTAACCAAAGAGGCAACAGAGGTTGCCACAGCACTTAAAAACACAGGCTGGCTTATTGCCTGTCACAGTTATACCCACAACGATTATTTTAAAGACGGTAATGTAGGAATGGATGACCTTTCGTATGACACTAATCGTTTTAAAGAACGAATTTTTGATGTAGTTTTACAACCTGATATTTACATAAGCCCATTTGGATATCACTTGGGAGAAGGGGACGAAAGGCTTAAATATCTTAAGAATATGGGATATGACTATTTCTGCCCTGTAAGTAATGCTATGCGTACGATAAAGACAGAAGATAATGTTATTATTTCAGAAAGATTTAATTTAGACAGATTTAATATGAGAACAAAGAAAGAGTTTATAAATAAAACTTTCTTTGATGTTGATAAAGTTTATTATAAGTGGAATGAAAACTAAAGCAAAATAACAGGGGAATGATTTTAAATCTACCCCTGTTTTTTAATTTTCCAAAGAAGCAAATAAACAATTCCTCCTAAGTTTCCTAAAATCATATCAGTCATAGTATCAAAAAGAGAGTTATTCTGAGCGTTGGTTTTTAAAATAAAGTCACTTGTAAATTCCCATATTTCCCATAGACCGGATATTGAAGATGCAAATAAAATAACAAATAAAATCATAAGAGGTATATTTCCGTCACCATTTATTTTAACATATATTTCTTTTCCCACCCTTGCAAAAATAATTCCTGATACAAAATGTAAAAATTTATCCCAATTTGGAATTTTGGTATAAAAGTTTAAAGTTTTCCCTAAAAACAAAGAAAAAAGAACAAATAGCATAATTGACAGGAAGGTGCTTTTCTTAAGTACAGGTATTTTTTTATTAAGATAAAAGGAAATTAAGATTATTCCTATAACAAGAAGTGAATTAAGAACTATGGGTGTTTCCTGCTTTATAACACTGCAAACAAGAGAAAAGAAAGGGAACAGTAAAAATAATGAAATTAATCCAGACATTTTATCACCTTCTTTTAGTATATCGTTCCTGTTATAATTTAAACCTAATGTTTGACAAAAAAGGCAATTAAGAGTATAATTATATATATTTTTCCGAAAGGCAAGATTTGTAATGAAATTAACTGATATTTTAAACGGAGATAAATTCTTATTATCTTTTGAAGTTTTTCCTCCGAAAACCGATTCTAATTTTGATACTGTGAAAACAGCAACTGAGGAGATAGCAAAACTTAAACCATCTTTTATGAGTGTTACATACGGTGCAGGCGGGGGGACAAGTAAATATACTCTTGAGATAGCAAAAAATATCAAAGAGAAGTATAATGTTCCTACTCTGGCTCACCTTACATGCGTTTCATCTACCAGAAATACTGTTAAAGAACGTATCAAAGATTTGATTGACTTAAAAATTGAAAATGTAATGGCTTTAAGGGGCGACTTGACTGAAGAATTAAAAGGTCAAAGAAGAGATAACTGGGATTATAAAAATGCAATAGATCTGGTAAGGGAACTTAAGGAAAGCGGAGCAGATTTTTGCATAGGTGGAGCATGTTATCCTGAAATTCATCCTGAAAGCAAGGATAGTAAAGAAGATATAAAATATTTAAAGGAAAAAGTAGATGCTGGGTGTTCTTTTTTAACTACCCAGATGTTTTTTGATAATAATTTATTTTATTCCTTTATGTATAAAATTCGTGAAGCGGGAATAACGGTTCCTGTCATACCGGGCATAATGCCTATTACCAACGCAAAACAGGTTGAAAGAGCAATAAGCCTTTCGGGTTCTTTTATGCCGCAGAGATTTAAGAGCCTTGTTGATAAATTCGGATATTCTCCCGAAACGATGCGTCAGGCGGGAATTATTTATGCAACTGACCAGATTATTGACCTTTTTGCCAACGGTATAAAAAATGTTCACGTTTATTCAATGAATAATCCATTTGTTGCGGCAGAAATTCAGAGAAATTTATCTAATATTTTGAGGTAATAATGGATACTGAAATTTATGTAAAAACTTATGATGCACCCAAAATTAATAAAAAAGAGATTTTAAGGTATATGGGCGCAAAAGAACTAAGTAAAGAGATTGATGGAATTTTATCAGAATGTTTGGAAGAAATTAACAATCAGATTTCTTATAAAGTATGTTACAGTTTCTTTGAAATATCTTTAAAAGAAAATTATGTTGATTTAGGATTTTTTAAAGTTTTTTCAAAAGATTTAAGTAAAAATTTAAGGAACTGTAAAAAAGCCATTATATTTGCTGCTACAATCGGTGTAGGGATTGACAGGCTCATAATAAAGTATTCTAAAACATCTCCGCTTAAAGCATTGATATTTCAGGCAATAGGTGCCGAAAGAATTGAAAGTTTATGTAATGTATTTAATAATGAAATAAATAAAAATAATTATACTGTTCCTCGTTTTAGTGCAGGATATGGAGATTTACCCATAGAGTTTCAAAAAGAGATTTTCAAAGTACTTACTCCTGAAAAAAAAATAGGTCTTACTCTTAATGAAAGTCTTGTTATGTCACCTTCAAAATCGGTTACAGCCGTAATAGGCATATCTGATTTGCCTTGCGAAAAAAAAGAGGGATGCAGTATGTGTGCTAATAAAAATTGTCTTTTCAGGAGAGAAAAATGACTTTAAGAGAATATTTAAAAAACAATTTAATATTTTTAGATGGCGGTATGGGAACGCTTTTGCAAAAAGAGGGGCTTAAACCCGGCGAATTTCCTGAAATGTGGAATATAAGCCATCCGGACGTGATAACAAAAATCCACTGTGATTATTATAACAGCGGAAGCAATATAGTAAACACCAATACTTTTGGTGCTAACTTACTGAAATTTTCAATTGATGAACTTGATGATATTATAAAATACGCTGTAGAAAATGCAAAAAGAGCAAGGGAAGAAAGTAACGGGGCACAACACAAGTGGGTTGCTCTTGATATAGGGCCTCTTGGCAGAATGTTAAAACCTCTTGGAGATTTAGATTTTGAAGATGCAGTTTCAAATTTTAAAACAACTGTTGAAATCGGTGTTAAATACGGCGTTGATTTAATATTTATTGAAACAATGAACGATACTTATGAAACAAAAGCCGCACTTCTTGCCGCTAAAGAAACCTGTGACTTGCCTGTTTTTGTGTCTAACGCGTATAGTGAAGACGGATGTCTTTTTACAGGAGCAGACCCTCATGCAGTTATTGCGATGTTAGAGGGAATGGGTGCAGATGCTATTGGTATGAATTGTTCTTTCGGTCCGAAAGAACTTTCAAAAGTAGCAAGAAAGTATCTTGAGTATTCATCAATACCCGTTATATTAAAACCTAATGCAGGACTTCCGAAAGCAGTTGACGGTAAAGCAGTTTATGATGTTGAGCCGGAAGAATTTGCAAATGAAATATCAGAACTTATAAAAGAGGGCATAAGAGTTGTCGGAGGTTGTTGCGGTACAACACCTGAGTATATAAAAGCACTTTTTGAAAAGGCAAAAGATATTACTCCAAAACCTTGTTATGATAAGGGGATAACCTGTGTTTCCTCTTATACTCATACAGTTACTTTTTCTGATATACCTGTACTTATAGGAGAAAGAATAAATCCTACAGGTAAAAAAGCATTTAAAGAAGCCTTGAAATCAAATGATATAAATTATATTTTAAAAGAAGGGATTTCACAAGGGGAAAAGGGAGTTCATATTTTAGATGTCAATGTCGGTCTTCCCGACATAGACGAAGTAAGTATGTTAAAGACTGCAGTTACCGAACTTCAGGCAGTAGTAAATCTTCCTTTGCAGATCGATACGTCTGATATAACTGCTATGGAACTTGCCTTAAGGCGTTATAACGGAAAGGCAATGATAAATTCCGTTAACGGAAAAAAAGAAAGTATGGATATAGTTTTCCCTCTTTATAAAAAGTATGGAGGAGTTATCGTAGCACTTACTTTAGATGAAAACGGCATACCCGATACTGCAGAGGGAAGAGTTAATATAGCAAAAAAAATACTTGAAGAAGCAAAAAAATATAATATACCTAAAAAAGATATTGTATTTGACCCTCTCGCACTTACAATAAGTTCAGATAATAATGCAGGTAAAGAAACGCTAAAAGCAGTAAATATTATAAAACGTGAACTTTTATGCCACACAATTCTTGGCGTATCAAATGTTTCTTTTGGTCTTCCTGAGAGGGAAATAATTAACAGTTCATTTTTCACACTTGCAATGCAAAACGGCTTGTCTTCAGCTATTATGAACCCTTATTCTTATGATATGCTAAAAGCATATTACTCATATTTAGCCATAAACGGCAAGGATGAAAACTGTGTAAAGTATATAGACTTTACAACCACACTTCCTGTTACTGTGAGTAAGGAAACTAAGGAAATTCAGTCAAATAAGAAAGAGGAGTCAAAATCTGAACTTCAGGATGCAATATTAAAAGGTCTTAAGGAAAAAGCGGGGCAGATTACGAAAGAATTATTAAAGGAAACACCACCTCTTGATATTGTAAAAAATGAAATTATACCTGCACTTGACACAGTTGGTATGGGATTTGAAAATAAAACTGTATATCTTCCCGGACTTCTTATGAGTGCAGAAGCGGCAAAGTACGCTTTTGAAAAAATAAAGGAAGCATCTGTGGGAGAGAAAAGCAAGGATAAATGTACGGTTGTTCTTGCAACAGTGAAAGGCGATATCCACGATATCGGTAAGAATATAGTTAAATTGCTTTTAGAAAATTATGGATTTAATACTGTTGATTTAGGAAAAGATGTACCGTCTGAGGAAATTTTAGATAAAGTTATAAAACTTAAATCTCCGCTATGCGGTCTTAGTGCGCTAATGACTACTACAGTACCCTCGATGGAGGAAACAATCAGGCTGATTAAAGAAAAAGCATCATGGTGTAAGGTTATTGTCGGAGGAGCAGTTTTAAATCAGGAATATGCAGATTTAATCGGTGCAGATAAATATGCAAAAGACGCGATGGAAACAGTAAGATATTCAGAAGAAATAAATAACAAACTAAGAAAAGACTAAAATGGAGGATTTTACAATGGGAAATGAAAAAAGAGGGAATTTTACGGGGAAACTCGGCTTTGTTCTTGCTGCGGCAGGTTCGGCAGTCGGATTAGGTAATATATGGAGATTTCCATATCTTGCATCTAAATATGGCGGAGGTATATTCCTTCTTACATATATATGCCTTGTGTTGACCTTTGGTTTTGCCCTTATGATAGGGGAAATTGCTATAGGCAGAAAAACCGGCTTGAGTGCTATCGGTGCATTTAAAAAACTCAATGAAAAATATAGTTTTATTGGCTATCTTGCCGCTTTGGTACCTGTGATAATACTTCCTTATTACTCGGTTATAGGCGGTTGGGTTACAAAATATTTAACAGTATTTATATCAGGTGCAGGAAGTTTTGCTGCTACTGATTCATATTTTACAGATTTTATTACAAATGCGCAAAGCCCTGTAGTATGGTTTATGATATTTATGACAGTGACAGCAGTAATTGTACTTTTCGGTGTTGAAAAAGGTATAGAAAAAGTAAGCAAAGTTATGATGCCTGTTCTTATTTTACTTTCAATGATTATTGCGGTATATTCGATGTGTTTACCAGGTGCTCTTGACGGGGTTTTATATTACATTCTTCCTGACTTTTCAAAATTTTCTATTCAGACTGTTTTAGGCGCAATGGGGCAGATGTTTTATTCAATGTCACTTGCTATGGGGATTATGATTACATACGGTTCATATATGAAAAAAGAGGTAAGCCTTGAATCTTCAGTTAAACAAATTGAACTTTTTGATACTGGTATTGCATTTTTAGCAGGACTTATGATTATCCCAGCAACTTACGTTTTCTCAGGTGGAGATCCTGCTGCTATGGGAAAAGGGCCAAGTCTTATGTTTGTTGCTTTGCCGAAAATCTTTGATACAATGTGGATGGGGCATCTGATAGGAACAGTATTTTTTATTCTTGTTTTACTTGCAGCACTAACTTCGTCTATTTCGCTTATGGAAACTGTTGTTTCAATAATTTGCGATAAGATGAAAATAAAAAGAACAATATCTTGTATTATAGTTTACATTTTCTCTGTTGCGTTAGGGCTTGTATCCTGCTTCGGTTACAGTATATGGTCTGAGATTACCGTTATCGGAATGCAGTTTTTAGATTTCTTTGATTTTATAAGTAACAGTGTTATAATGCCTGTTGTTGCATTCTTAACAAGCGTATTTATAGGTTATGTAATTAAGCCTTACGCGATTATTGAAGAAGTTTCTTTGACAGGTAAATTTAAAAGAGAAAAATTATTCACACTTGTTATTAAATATATAGCACCTGTATTTATCGTCTTGATATTACTATCATCAGTTCTTGATGTATTCGGAATATTTAAAATATAAAAATTATATAAAAATCACCAAAAAAGGGACAGTCCCCATTTTGGTGATTTTTTTAAAAAATTTAAATTATTTATAAAAAGTAATTTTTTTGTATGCAGGAATTCCTGAAACAGTTAACACATCTTTTAGTTGTTTTGTTGTAATAGGTTCATAATATCCCGTCTTATTTTTGTCGTGCCTGTATTCTTTAGGGGTAATACCCGTATGCTCCATAAATACCCTGTTGAACGTTCTTATAGAAGTAAATCCGCTTGCAAAAGCAATATCCGTCACTGGTGTGTCGGTTGATAAGAGCATAGACTTCGCGTGATCTATACGCACCTCATTTATATATTTTGTAATAGGATAGCCAATCTTATCAGAAAAAGTCCGTGACAAGTAAGACGGATTTAATCCAACACTGTACGCAATATCATTAAGTGTTATTTCATTCTGAAAGTTCTTTTCAATAAAACTTAAAACATCGGGAAGAAATTCGGTGGTAACTTTTTTATCAGAACTACTGAATTCCATTTTCTTAAAAAGAATTCCCAAAAGAACATAAACATAACCGATGAACTGTTCGTATTCCAAAGTGCTTCTTTCGGATACGCACAGTTTTTTTGTAATGTAATCAATATCAGGATGCACAAAGTTTTCAACGAAAGGATTATCAACCTGACGGTTAAGGTAACTGTGAAACAAGGGAAGTGTATCTTTAGAAAGAGATATTGCAAGTGTTTTGGAATGTTTAACAGTCTGAAAAGAATGAATGGTATAAGGCATAATAAACACAAAACTGTTTTCGCCAATAACTTTTTTATGCTTTCCTATAATTACTTCCAATTCTCCCTCAAGGCAAAAAAGCATTTCTATTTTAGAATGCATATGTAAAAAAGTAAGAATATTTTTGTTTATAAATATTTCGGCCTGAACTTCTTTCATACATCTTGACCTCCTTTTTTTTAGCATATCATAAAAGTAAAATGTTGTCCAGTCTTTTTATTTTTTTCTTTTAGTTATTAATGGAAAAATAAAATATTTCCGTAATTTGGAAATGAAATTTGTGCAAAAAACTGTTATAATTAGTAAGTAATAAAAAAAAGAGTAAAAATTTGACTATAAAAATTTATTCATTGTCTTTTATTGTAATAAGGAAATAAATATAATAAAATTGTAAAGCGATAAAGAGTATTTAATATAGATTTGAAAATGCCCTTAACGGAAAGGAATGATACATTTGAAAATAAAATTGGAAGACTTAAGTTTGCGTGAAAAAATAGGCCAGACTGCACTTGCTTTTATAAGCAACGATATGTCCGACCTTTCTAAGACCCCTTATGGCGGAATGTGGTCAATAGGCGCCATCCGTTTTACCAATGTTAATATGGACGATATAGCAACCGAAGCGGTTGCTTATGCAGAAGATTCCAAAACAAGAATTAAAGGATATAACAGTAAACTTAAAGTGCCGATATTATCTGCTATGGATAATATGAATGGTATAAAGCACGCTTTTAGTGAACTTAGTTTTGTGGCAGACTGTGTTGCAGTTGGCGCAACGGATGATGAACAAATGGCTTATGATGCAGGTGCTTCAAGAGCAAGGCAGTTAAAGAGTACAGGCTCAAGCTGGTTATGGTGGCCTGAAGTTGATCTTGCTAACCGTAATGCTGTTATTAACTGGGGAAGGCTTTTCTCGGATGATCCTAAAAAGGTTTCAAAAATGGCAATTGCCGCAGTAAAAGGAGCGCAGGAGCAGGGAGTTGCCGCAACTGCCAAGCATTTTCCCGGTTCGGATGAAATTGAATACCGTGACCCTCACGCAAGTGCTTCTATGCTTAATATAACCTATGAAGAATGGGAAAAAAGGCAGGGTAAACTTTTTAAAGAACTGATAGATGCGGGTGTTTACTCGGTTATGATAGGTCATCAGTCTTTTCCGGGATACGATAATACTAAAATTAACGGAAGATATATACCTGCTACCGTTTCATATAAAATTATAACTGAACTCTTAAAAGAAAAGATGGGCTTTTCGGGAGTTGTTGTAACCGATGGCATTGGTATGAAAGGTATTATGGATGTTTTCGATTGTGATGAAAAGGAAATATACATAGCCGCACTAAACGCAGGTAATGATGTTATCTTAGGTGTGAATGATGATTATATAGATATAATAGAAAACGCAGTAAAAGAAGGCAGGGTGTCAATAGAGCGAATTGATGATGCATGCAGAAGAGTTCTTGAAATGAAAGAAAAACTCGGTATGTTTAAAGAAGGTTATACCTGTGCCGATGACAGTGTCTCGGAAGTAAATAAATATGTTAAAAACGTTAATCAAAAAATTGCACAAAACGGACTTACTCTTGTAACAAATAAAAAGAACATTCTTCCCGTTGATAAAAAGATTATAAAACGCGTTACCGCCGTTGTATTATCCTATGATGATGAACAGATTGAAAGCCTTAAAATTATGAAGGAAGAATTCAATAAAAGAGGCGCAGAATTTTACATAAAGCGTAACTTATACAGTTATGAGGAAATTGAGGACATTTCAAATAACTGTGACCTTATCATATATATAGGATATCTTATGAGAGGTCTTAACAATCATTTCAGGGAAGACGAAAAGGAAAGTTTCAATTATGTTATGTACCGCGGTGAAGAAAAATCATTCGGCATAAGTATGGGAACTCCGAATTTATATTTTGACCATTTCTTTAATTTCCATACATTTATAAACTGCTACAATTTCTATGAAGAAACTCAAAGGGCTTTAGTTGCCGCAATATACGGTGAAATTCCTTTTAAGGGAGGAAATCCGTTTAAGTTAATTCCGGATGAATTTAAATTTTTGAAAGGAGACCAGCAATGAAAACTATAACAAAGTCTAAAACTATAGTAAGTCTGATAATTGTTTCTATTTTACTTTCAATGTTTTCTTCTGTGCTTACATTTGCAGAAGAAGAAAAAAAGGTTCCCTTAATAAAACTTGAAGACGAATTTGCTATGTTTGAAGCGGAGGATGGATATATCCTTGGCGGATGGAAAACGAGAGAACATAAAGAAGCCTCAGGAGGTGTGATTCTTAATCCGTCTGTGTCATCTCTTAATAATGACCCTCAGGGAAGAAAAAAAGAACAGGGCGGGAATGACCTTCAGTTTTTAGTGGAATCGGAAAATGATAAATACTATACCGTATGGGTAAGAATACATTTTCTTATAAATGATAGTTCCAGAAGCGGTAACTTCTGGGTGGATGTTAACGGTCATATGCCATCTTTGTGGTTTACAGCACCCGAACCCGGGGCATTTATGTGGGTACCCACAGTTACCACAAAGTTTAAAAAGGGAATTAACGAAATCGGTGTTCAGCCAAGGCGTGTTAATGTCGCAATCGATAAAATACTGATTACTTCAAGTGAATTTTTTATTCCCTACGATTTAGGGCAAAAGCCTGATCCTTTTATATTAGGCGAAGAAGGAGAATCTAAAAAAAGGCTTGATTTTCCTCTCCCTGCATATACGCCCCCTGAAGAACATCCCCGTATTTTCTTAAGAGAGGCGGATATTCCGAAAATCAAAGAAAATCTTACTCATCCTGAGAATATAAAAGCTTGGGAAAATGTTCAGAATATAGCAAAACAGGATAAGGACTGTAAGATGACTTCAACTGCCGCTTACAGTTTTGACCAGTCAATTCATGAATATCTTGAATGTTGTGCATTTATGTATGGAATAGATAAAATTAACAATCTCTTCTACGGTAAAAAGGCTGTTTCGGGACTTAAAGATTATTTAAGTACTTTGCAGTATTCAGGCGGAGACGGTGATGATAAATTTGCAAGAGCAGGATTGCTTCTATATATATCAAAGGTATATGACTGGTGTTACGACTTGCTTTCGGAAGAAGATAAGGAGTTCTTTATAAAAAAAGGACTTCAGATTGCAGGAAAAGGTGAAATAGGCTGGCCTCCTAAAGGACTTGACGCTTATTCCTCCGACCACGGTTCAGAAGGCGGGCTTCAGATAGAATTAATGAGCCTTGCCATTGCAACTTACGGTGATTATAACGATATATGGAATGCAGTTGCGGGAAGATATTTCAGTCAGTGGATTCATATAAATAATTTCTATTATAATAATGACCAGTGGTATGCAGAAGGCGACTCTTACGGTAAGGGAAGATTTTCCTGTGAAGCCAAAGGTAATACAATTCTTTATAAAATGGGGCTTGGCGGTCTGGTATCAAAAAACGAACAGTTTCAGAACCTTCAGCAGATTTACAGGAAAAGAACTGACGGAGCGTTTATGCAGGACGGAGATATCTGGGATTATGCATTTAACAATAATGGAGCAAGTTCTCCGATGCTTTCTTTAGCATCAAGATATAATAATCCTTTCTATAAGTATGAAGTATATAAATTAGAACCTAACGGCTATGAAGCGGACGGTGCAGAAAGTACTTACGGTTATGTGGATTTTCTTATCCTTAATGATACATCTTTAGAACTTAAATCAAATGAAGCGCTTCCTCTTACCTGGTATTCAGGCGAAGGTAACAATATGATGACCGCAAGAACAAGCTGGGACGATGGATTCGGTGCTAATACAATGATTGTTTCAATGAAGGGCGGAGGCAGATGGAGAGGCGGCCATATGCACTTAGACGGCGGTAACTTTATGATTTATTATAAAGGACCTTTAGCACTTGATTCAGGTGTTTACAGCGGTCTGCCATTTGTTGACGATAATGGTAAACAAGTAACAAATGTTCATTCAGGTTCATATCATTATGCAAACTATCAGCACAGAACTGTAGCGCATAACTGTATCCTGGTTTATGACCCTGACCAGGTTATGAAGTTCCACAACTTGGGAGAACTTAATGACGGCGGTCAGCTAAAAGAAAACGGAAGATATGTAAACGAGGGAACAACAGGATACGAAAAGGCGACAGACGATTCCCGAATATACGCTAAAAGGCTTGGCGTAGATTACGGCCCTGATATGAACAAACCTTCCTATTCATATTTAAAAACCGATTTAACCGATGCATATACCAAAAAGGTAAAGGAATATACAAGAACCTTTATGTTCCAGAATCTTTTCGACGATACATACCCCGGGGCACTTATTGTTTTTGATAAAGTTTCAAGTTCAAATCCCGAATTTAAAAAGACATGGTTACTACATTCAGAGCAGGAACCTGTAGTTGAGGGTAACAAAACTGTTATTGACAGAACCGAGAGAGGATATAACGGCAGACTTACAAATTATACCCTTCTTCCTAAATCCGACGATTTATCTATTACAAAAATCGGCGGCGAAGGCAAAGAATATATGGTTGGTGACGTTTACGTTAAAGCGGTAACTTCAGGTATTGAATGTGGTAAATGGAGAATTGACGTAAACCCTAAAACTCCGAAAGAAACCGATTATTTCTTAAACGTAATGTATGTAAATGATGCAGACGATACAATTCCTTACTTAAATCCTGACCTTTACGAAAGCGGTAATCACGTTGGAGTAAAAATTAAAGACAGAGTTTCCTACCTTACTAAAAATTCTCAAAGAACATCAAGAGAAGTTGTAGTTTATGCAGAAGGAAATGAAGAAAAACTTTTATGGACGGTTGACGGACTCAATAAAGGCAGATGGCAGATTATCGATGAAAACAATAATCAGGTTGCTATAAGCGACGTTACCGAAGAAGGCGGTATTGCTTACTTTGAATTAAAACCCGGTGCTTATAAACTTGTTAAATTAAGAGGTTATAACAATATCCCTTCAAAATCTTTTAACGTTTTTGACAGTATTGACGAAACAAAAACTGAAATTTCAAATAAGTTTATGTATAACAATTTATATTATCATCTTAATAATCCTATAATTAACGAAAACGGATTATGCTATCTTCCTTTTTCTGAAGTATGTGAAATAGTTGATAAAAAATTCAAACTGGAAAGAAACGGAGATAATATTAATTTTGAATTTCAGGACGCTCTTTATTCTCTTGATTTAAATACTACAAAAGCAACTAAGAAACTAAAAGGTACTAAAATAACCGAAGAAAGAGAATTTGCGGACAAATTAATCGAAAAAGACGGCGTCTTATATGCATCAACGAGAATATTCGGCAAACTTTTATCGGTAGGCTCAAGTTATGACAGTATCGGTAAAATATCAAGAATAACTTCGCACTTTAAACGTGCTGAAGATTATATTGTAAACAGTATTGACACTGACAGAATTACCGTTGCCGCTACCTCAGGAACCGACATTTACGCAGGCAGAGAAGCATATATGGCACTTGATAATAATCACGGAACACCTGCAGGCGCAAATACTATCGGTGCAACCCTTACCTACGAATTTGACAAGGTTGAAACACTCGATAAAATTTCGGTAGCGTGGTATAACTCAACCACAAGAGATTATATTTATGAATTCTTAGTATCGGAAGATGGAGAAAACTGGACAACTGTACTTAAAGGTAATTCAGGACTGACATTACAGTGGACCGATTACGACATTGATAATATTAAAGCAAAATATGTAAAAATTATCTGTAACGGTAATGTTTTAAACGACTGGTTTAATATTAACGAAATAAGATTTTATAAGCAAACGAACTAAAGGAGGGAAAGTATGAAAAAAATAATAGTATTTTTACTGCTGATTTCCTTAATTTTGCCGACTGTACCTATATCGGCAAAGGCAGAGGAAATCTGGGAGCCAACTGTTGCGGTATCTGATTTTACCTATTCAAAAGACTCCTTAACAGGCGGGGAAATGACGGTTTCCTGCACTGTGCGAAAAATTAATACAACGGATAATATCCCCGTTCCATATTCTTTTGTTACAGTTGTAAAAAAGTTTGGAAAGATAGTTGACATTCAAAAATATGAGGCGCAAAGTGATTCGCTTCTTCTTACAAATGATAAAAAGGGATATCCTTCTGTTACTGTAACAATTCCAAATGATACAAACGGAGTAAAAGTAGAAAGTTTCTTCTTAAATTCTGTAATAGGCGGTAAAATCCTTGCACCGAAAGCAACCTTCTTATCAAATGAATGTGGGATAGAAGCAATATATGTTGACGGTAAAAGAGTAGAAGGCTTTAATGAGGAAAATTCAGAAACCGAACTTATACTTCCTCCGTCTTATGCTCATAATCCCGATATACAGGTTATAGCGAAAAACTCTTCTTCCAAAGTAACCGTATCAAAAGTAACTTCACTTTCCGCAAAGGAAAAAACGACTGTGGGAATTGTTGTTAAGCAGGGAAGCACTACCGTAAGGCATAAACTTTTATTATCATTAAAACCTGGTAGCGTAACCGATGCAAAAATGCTTAAAACTGTAGGCTCATCAACGCAGGCGGTTAATGTTAAAACCGATACTGTGCGTGTTCCCGATTACGGCTTTAAAGAAGACGGTGTAACCCCTATAACCCCTTCAGACGAAGGTTTTAGTTATATTAAAAATTTACCTATAGATAAAACTTTAATATTCTCCGACAGGACTGGTTTCTATTATTCTGATATTCCTTATGACCTTGTTGGAGCAACTGCAGTCCAGATGAGCAGACAGATTATAATGAATGACGCCCTTTATCTTGATAAAGCTAATGCCTTAGAAGAACTTGGAAGTTTTACAATTGACTGCTCTGCAGATATATACCTTTATGGTGGCGGCGGAATGGACTGGGCAAAAGAGGAAGGCTACAAAAGAGCGGCAAGTGCAGACACTAAAATGGTTTATGAAGCGGAAAAACCTGCAGACTTTTCGGCATATCATAAGAGAGTATATGTAAAAGAAGGCGAAACTGCAAAAGTAAAAATAGGTAATTCCACAAACTCAACAGGTGGTTCAACTAAAAATATGTCATTTATCGTTAAATTTATAGAGCCTGACAGTGTGATTGATATTAATGAAGTTAAAGTTGAGGGTGTATCCGATTTCTCATTTGACTCTGATGTGACAGAATATGACGTGGAACTTGACGAGGGAACAACTCTTCCTCCTGAAATTTCATATAAATTATCAGGCTTTGGTGCAACGTCGGAAGTAACTAAGGCAACATCTGTACCAGGTACAACCGAAATCAAAGTAAAATCGGGCGACGGAACACAGGAAAAAACCTATAAATTTAACTTCAAAGTGTTTGAAACAGTTCTTTCTGACCTTAAGGTAGGAGGCACAACAATCGAAGGCTTTGATAAGAATACTTATGAATATACCTATTCATTACCTTATGGCTGGAAAGCATCGGACGGTATTCCTGAGGTAACAGCATCAGGAAGTGAGTTTGTTGATATAATCATCCTTCAGGCAACAGCTGACAGTATGCTTGCAAAAGTTACCGTAAGTGCAGAAAAGGGAACAACAAAGGAATATAAGGTAACCTTTAAAGAAACCCTGACACTGCCATCTTCACCTGCTACAGCAGCCTTTAACACTCCTGTATTTGTGCAGGCAAAAACAACGTATATAGACTCTCCTATGGATAATGCGAATATGGTTACGCGTACATATAAGGATACAACTACGAGTATTCACGCAAGCGGAATAAAAGGAGATACAACTACCCAGGCAGGCGGAACAACACTTTATCCAAGTGTTGCTCTTATAGAACTTGATTTATCACAACTTAAAAATCTTGATACTACTAAGGAAACTAACTTGTATATGTTTGGTTCACTTGGCAGTTATGCTACAAGTGGAAATGCCGATGTTGTCGTTTCTTTCTATGATGCAACAGGAACAGATATGGATGCTGTAACAATTGAGGATATAAGAAACATATCTAAATGGGTAAGCGATGAAAAACTGCTTGATACAACAACACTTACAGGGCAGTACTGGAAGCAAACGAATATGACCGTCAGTCTGTCAGGCGTTATTGATAAATATTACGGCACAGGCGTAAATCCGATAATTGCACTGTATATCGGAGTTCCTGAAACCAATGATGATGCCCGTACAAGATTCCAGCTTACATTTAAGTATGGTACACATACATCTATTAAATATTATAAATATGATGAATAAAAAGAAAGGAAGATTGATATGAAAAATTATCAAAAACCCCAAATTGACATCATGGCAATGCTTAACAAAGAAAATATTTCAAGCGGACTTAGCGGATGGTTGGACGGCGAAGGCCAGGCTTATGCAAACGCCGGTATTACAACCTACGTTGTAGAGTCTTAAGGAAGGGAGGAGAAAATATGAAAAAATTATTAAGTCTTATCCTTGTATGCACACTTGTAATATCTTTTGGTGCAACAGTATTTGCTGATACTTATATCCGTTATACTTTCTATGATAATACTGACGGATATACCTATCACTTCGGTGCGTTTGACAGCGACGATACCGACGCAGGCGTTATAATCAACGGCAAAGAATATACCCTTCAAAATGCCGATAAAAATGACTCTTCAAAAACTGCTTTTGAAGTTGCAAAAGAAAACGGAAACATCTTTGGTATCGGCTTTAAAACAGCAGATTCTTTTAAGGACGATTCCTATGTTGTAACCCCTTATTCTAAAGATGCAGAGGGTAACCTTGTAACAGGTCAGGGAATAACCGTTAGTGCAAATCCTTCTACAACACCTGTAGTTAATGAAAAGGCTTATGCCGTTACTGATGACTTCTACAATGAAAATAGTACAATGCGCACTGATTATACATATTTAATGGTCAGAACTGATGGTTTATATGGACCCAGTAGTGTAGCCAATCTTTCCACTGCTATTCTTAAACTTGATTTAACCAAGTTTAAAGATGCGGCAGAAGAAAGTAATTTCATTCTTTATTTAAAAGGAAGGGCTTCATATCATGATAAAGACAGCGTAAGCCCAGGATTTGATTCTGCTAAGGTTCAGGTATGCTCAACCAGTCAGGAATGGTCAGAAAGTGATTTGTCTTCGTTTACTGAAGCCAGCTTGCTTAACCAGATAACCAATAGAAACTCTGTTATTGATACAGTAACAATCACTACGAGTGATACTCTCGACTGGTATAAATTAAATATTACAAGTCTTATTCAACAGGAACTTGCAAAAGGCTCAGAAAGTGTATCCATCGCTTTATACTGTGATAATACCGAAGCCGAAGCATTATCCAAAGTGGATGGTAAAAGAAATGCATTAAAATTTGCATTCTACTCAAAAACCGGCGAAGAACCTCCATATATTGAATATCAGAAGGTTGACCCTTCATATACATCCGCTGATCTTGAAACCCTTACCATTAACGGTAAAGAAATTGATGTAGCAGATTTTGACGAAACAGGCTCAATGACAGTTAAACTTTCTTACGGCGTAACAGTTGACAGTATTCTTGCAACTGCTTCAGGTAATTACGCAACTGTTTCAAATGCTGTTAAAGTTGATGATGATACTTATACAGTTGCTGTAACAGCAGGTAACGGAACCGAAAAAACATATACCATTAACTTTGAATGGGTTGCTCCATCTTCATTGGCTGAAGTGTCATTTGGAGAACTATATTTACAGCAAAGATCAACATATATGGACTCTGCGATGGATGATGCGAATATGCTTAAAACTAAATACCCGGACACACTTACTAGTAATCTTCACGTAACTGGAATGAAAGGAGATGTGACTAAGGTATACGGTGGGAAAACAACTTATCCAGGTGTCGCTCTTATAGAACTTGATTTATCAAAACTTGAAAATCTTGATACTACTAAGGAAACTACTTTGAATATATATGGTAGAGTATATAGTTATTCCGCAGATGACAATGCTGATGTAATTGTTTCTTTCTATGATGCAACAGGAACAGATATGGATGCTGTAACAATTGAGGATATAAGAAACATATCTAAATGGGTAAGCGATGACAAACTGCTGGACACAACAACTCTTAAGGGACGAAATACAAGTTACAATAAAACTGAATTCATACCCGTTAGCCTGACGGGAGTTATTGAAAAATATTACGGAACAGGTAAAAATCCGATAATCGCATTATATATCGGAGTGCCTGAAACTAATACTGACCCACGTGCAAGACTTCAATTGTATAAAAATGAAATTTCAAAAACAACTATTAAATACTACAAATTTGATAATTAGTTTGTTAATTCCGAGGGGGCATAAGCCCCCTTGGATAAACAAATAACAGCATATTATTTTTGATAATGTATATTAAGGTATATATTATCAAGAGTGATACACAAAAAATAAACAAAAAAGAGGGGCTGAAATTATGAAAAAGATTTTATCAATATTTATTTTAATAACAATGGTAATAAGTTTAATCCCAATGACAGGATATGCTGAAGAAAGCGGGGAATATTGGTATGCCTTTGAGGCAGAAGCCGGATTGTTAGACACTTCGGTTACAGGTGCTTTTAAGAAAACCGCAATAGATTATGATGCCTCAGGGAATTATGCTCTTAAAACCCTTAATACTTATCAGGATGCCAGTCAGTCACCAACTGAGATGCCTCTTAAGTTTAAAGAGTGGTTTGATGTTGGCGGCACATATAAAATATTTGTAAGAATTAAGGGTAAAGGCTCGGTTAAATATTCGGTAAACGGCGAAGCATACAAAAGTGTATACAGTATGCCGTATAAGGCTAATGAATATTCCTGGGCATATTTAGGAAATGCCGAGATTAACGAATTTTCCGAAAACACTATTGCTTTTTCTTCAAGGCAGGCAAGTTTTTATCTTGATAAGATTATAATAACAAACAGCAAACTTTATTACCCTGTTGACAACGAACAGTATAAAGGTCAGCCTCTTAGTGTAAATAACGGATTATCAATGATTTATCCTGTGCCTGAGATTAAGCCTTCATCTACTCGTCCGAGAGTTTTAATTAATGAGGAAAGACTTACCGAAATAAGTAAAAATTTAACCCACGAGGAAAATATAAAGGCATACAATAAACTTCTTTCAGACGCTAAAAGATCGGAAACGGGAATACTTCCCGAGCCAGCTTCTACTCATTCGGGAAATTACAGCGTTAAAGCCCTTGACTGCGCAGAGGCAAATGCTCTTTTATATCTTCTTACCAAAAATGAAGATAATGCAAAAAAAGCAATTGATATTATGACTAACTTTATGAAAACCTTAAAATATAACTCTCATGTAAAGGGAGCGCCTATTGAAGCGGCAGGAAGAGGAATGTGCATATTTACTGCCTCTTTGGTATATGACTGGTGCCATGATTCTGATTATTTTACCGATGATAAAAAAGAAGATATGGTAATGGCAATTATATCCCAGGCAGAACAGCTTATGTGCGGATGGCCGCCTGTTAAAATGTCAGCCTTTGATAACGGTCAGGGTTTTGAAAATTTTGTAATTAAGGATATGCTTGCTTTTGCAATAGCAGTAGCAGACGAATATCCCGATATATATAATCTTGTTATGGGAAGAGTTTTAGAAGAATATGTTCCCGTTGTTAATCATCACTATGAAAAAGAAAATATGATGCACAGAATGGGAGATGACTACGGTGTAGCAAGATTTGAACATGAGGTTTACTTAAATATGCTTCTTTCTGCTATGGGGCATCCTGAAATCATAAGCGAAAAGCAACATCTTATGGCATATCAGCAGATTATAAGAAAACGCCCCGATGGCGGAAGACTTCATGACGGCGATTCATACAGCAGTCCCGCAAAGGCAGATGATAAAACTCTTGCATTTTTTACGGCAAACTTATTTGAAGATTCTTATTTAAAGCAGTACTTTTTTGAACAGATGCCGGATATTGACACAATAGAACACGGAACACTTGACAATTTTTCAAATATGATTTATCTTGCGCTTAATAATCCCGATATTATAAGAAAGCCAATTTCCGATTTACCTTTATCGGTTTACGGCGGACCTGATCTGGGTGCAGTTACTGCAAGAACGGGCTGGGAAAGAGAAAAAGATTCCGATGATTTAGTAGTATCTTTTAAAACTCCCGAAATATATTACCAAAGCCATCAGCATCTTGACGCAGGGCATTTCTACATATATTATAAAGGTGCGCTTGCACTTGACTCGGGAATGTATCAGAGTGCTTCCTGGACGGACGAAAACGGCAACAAGGTAACCAACTTAGAATTTGGAAGCCTTCACGATTATAACTACCATAAAAGAACGGTTGCCCACAATTCAATGCTTGTATATGACCCTTCGGAAACCAGTTTTGGCAAATACGGTACCACAAATGACGGCGGTCAGACCCCTCTTTATTCCTATTCAAGCGATATGACGGCAAAGGATTATACATCTGACCCGGGTAAACAGGGCGAGGTAATTTCCTACTCTATAGGTCCTGACCTTAATAAGCCTCAGTACACATATTTAAAAGGTGATTTGACTAACTGGTATTCAGATAAGGTAACCGATTATAAGAGAAGTTTTCTATTCTATAATTTCTTTGACGATACTTATCCGGGAGCGCTTATAGTATTTGATAAGATTACATCAGAAAGCGAAGACTTTAAAAAGACATGGCTCTTACATTCACAAAAGAAGCCTGATATAACAGATAATAAAACTTCGTTTTCAAACAGCGGGGGAGGAAAGTTAACCAATCTTACCCTTCTTCCCAAAAATGCAGTATATGAAACAGTCGGGGACGGAACACTTAAAAAGGCATTTATGGTTGGTGATACAAACTATTATGCAGTTCCTAAAAGTTATACCTATGACGAAAGCGGACGTTACAGAGTGGAAATATCACCTGAGGATAAAAACAAAACCGATTATTTCTTAAATGTAATGTATGTAAATGATGATAACGACAGTATTCCTGAACTTGATATAAAACTTTATGATACCGAACTTTTCTACGGGGCAGGTATCAGGGATAAAACGGCATTTTTCTCAAAATCCGATACTCTTTATGATGGAAAGTTTGAAATCACAATAGATAACAGTGAAAATAAGGAAGTTACAATTTTAGGATTAAAAGAAGGTACATGGAAAGTATCACAAGGAAAAGAAGAAAAAACATATAACGTTTCAAAGGGTGCAAATGTACTTGATTTTTACGGTGTAGCGGGAACTTACACCATAGAAAGAGTAAAAGATGATTATACCGATGTAAGTTTTAGTTTATTTGACAGCGTTTCAGAGGCTGATAATCCTCATATAGAAACCGCTCCAACCTATTTTAAAGAAGATAACACGGTTGTTGTATTCTCCCGTTCATTGCTTGACAAAGGCTTTAATATAACAGGCTATGGTGTAGTTTACGGGGAAAGCGAAGATGTTACTTTAGAATATGAAGGGGCAAGAGATTTTCCAAGTAAAACATCTTTAACAAGGCTTGGTCAGTTCGGAATAGAACTTATAGATAAAATCGGAATATTAGAAAAAGAATGTTATTTAAGAACATATGTTAAATATAATCAAAACGGTATAGAAAATGTTGTATATGGAAAAGCGATAAGATTTAATTAACAGGAGGTATGAAGTATGAAAAATATTATAAAAAGAGTAATCTTTCTTACTATTATTCTTTCCTTTGCTGCGCAGTTTGTTGTCGGTGCGGCAGGGCTTACAATAGTAGTGGAAAGAAAAATTGAAAACGGTCAGCCAACACAATATATTGTTGTAACAGGTAATTTAAGCGATTACAAGAAAAATGAACCGCTTCTTATAAAAGGTTTTGACAAAACTCTTAGTGAAGACACTATGAATTTAACTGATTATGAACTGTTTACCCAGTCAGGAACAGTAAATGATGACGGCTCTGTAAAGATAATTGAGCAGTTTGAAGGTATGGGAAAGGATTATAAGTTTACTGTTACAGGGCAAAAAGAAGTGCTGGACGGAAGTATGTATGTACCTTCTTTTGACGCAATCAATATTTTAATCGGAAAACTTAATAGTAATGGGATAACACCAAAAGAAGTTGTCGATGAAATTATTGCAAATAATAAAGAACTTGCTTTTGATACTTATGTTTTTAACGATATAGTATATCAGAATAAGCAAAAGGTTATAGCCGATATGATTTTAGAAGTCGGTACTTCCTTTGATGCGGAAAATATCTACGAAACATTTAACCGTTATACTCTTATTAATTCACTTACTTACGGTTCAAGTGCTGACAGTGCAAAAAAAGCGCTTTCCTACTATGAAGATAAGTATCTTCATCTTAATAATATGTCAGTTGCAACCTTGTTTAACAGTTTTGACGAAACAAAAAAGAACATAGTATATAACCTTATGAATAAACAAACCTATCAGGATGTTTCAAAAATAAATGACAGATTTTTTGAATCGGTTATCTTAACAGGTATTAAAGAAGTAACTTCTTATTTAAATATCTATGATATACTTGATGATTATAAAACTGAAATGGGAATAGAAACACAGGTTTCAGCGCTTAACGATACAATTAAAGACAAAGTTCTTTTATATATTTTAAACGAAAAAAATAACATAAATACCATTTCTAAGCTTATCGAAAAACTTAATTATGCCATTGCAAATCCAAATAACATTTCACAAGGTCAGGTAGGATTTTTACCTCCTGTTATCCCTGGCGGAAGCGGCGGAGGCGGCGGAACCGTTGTTTCTGCAGACCCTCCTAAGTATCCTGAAATATCGGGAGAAACTTCTATTTCATCAGGACTTAATGACCTTGCTTCCGTTCCATGGGCAAAGGATGCAATAAACTACCTTTACTCTGAAAAAATTGTAAGCGGACAGGCAGAAGGAGTCTTTGCTCCTATGAATAATATCACAAGATCGGAAATCGTTAAAATGCTTGTTATGGCATTTGGCGAATATGACAGTACGGCAACAACCGCTTTTTATGACCTTCAGAATCACTGGGCTAACTCTTACGTTGCTTCAGCCTACAATAAAGGTTATGTAGTAGGTAAAAGCGATACTGAATTTGGTGCAAACGATTATATAACAAGACAGGATACTGCAGTTATCCTATACAGAATGATGCAGATTAACGATAAAACTCCTGCCATCTTCAATATAACAAAAACTTTTACCGATCATAAAGATATATCTGACTATGCGGTAAGAGGCGTTGAGATGCTTTCTGAATACGGAATAATAAACGGATTTTCTGACGGAACTTTCAAACCTCAGAATCTTCTTACACGTGCCGAAGCAGCAGTTCTTATTAAAAACTTTTTAGATTATGTAAATAAATAAAGGAGGAGAAAAAAATGAAAAAATTACTATCTTTAATTCTGGCATTTTCTATGCTTATGTCTTTTTCTCCGCTTACTTATGCATATTCCTATAAAGATATTTCTGACAGTAACTATATAAGCGATATAGAAGAATTATATGCTATAGGAATTATGTCGGGAGACGAAAATGGCAATTTCAAGCCTGACGAATGTCTTACAAGAGCAGAGTTTGCTAAAATTATATGTAAAATTGACGGTATGGATATGGATATCGGTACAAGTGCTTCTATGGGGTTTTCCGATGTTGACTCTGACCACTGGGCACTTAAATATATTTTCTATGCTTCAGGAAGAAAATATATGCAAGGTTATACAGACGGAACTTTTAAGCCTGACGAATGTATTACAGGAAGTGAAGCACTTAAAGTTTTAGTAAGCCTTGCAGGTTATGATTTTCTTGCGTTATCAAAAGGCGGATATCCTGACGGATATGAGATAACAGGTTCGGAACTTGGTATTTTAGACGGGCTTCAAATCAGCCTTTCTGACTATATTTACCGTGAAGAAATTGCAAGAATGATAAATAACGTTTTAGATGTTCCTTATGCTAAAAATATCAGTATAAGTGACAATTACAAGTACGAAATTGATAATGATAACACCCTTTTATCTGAAAAATTAAGAATGAGAAGAGGTAAGGGATTATTTACCGCTACCGATACGGCAAAACTTGGTGTTTCTCCTTTGGCAAGCGAAGGAAGAGTTATTATAAACGGTGAGGAACTTAAAGTTACAGACGGTTTACAAAAAAATTATTTAGGGTATAATGTAAGTTATCTTTATTCGTTTGACAGAGAAGATGAAAATGAAAAAACTCTTATCTATGTAAAAGATAACAAAACAAAAGTGCTTGAACTTACTGAAGAGAATGAAATTTCTTTTTCAAATAACACCTTAAAATATATAGATAACGATAAAGTGGCAGATGTAAGAATTTCTCAGAGTGCCGATTATATTTTAAACGGCGACAATGTTATATACAGTGACAACCTTTTTAGTAACTTTAAACTTGGTAAGATTAAACTTATAAGTTCAGGTGTTACAAGCGGTTATGATATTGTTATTATAACAAGTTATCAGTCAATAAGAGTCGGTGTTGTAGATAGCGAAAATATGCTTATAACCGATAAGCATAATCCTCTTACAAGAGTGGATTTTGGCAATAGTTCAAAACAATATATTATAAAAGATTCGGGTAACAATAACCTTACTTTTTCCGATATAAAAAGAGATGATATATTGCTTCTTGCCGAAGGCTCTTCAGTAGTTGAATGTTATGTATCAAGTACTAAAGTTACAGGAAAAGTAACAGGAATAATTGATGATGACGAATTTTTAATTGGTGATGAAGAATATAAACTTAATTATTTTGCAAAAGGAAATGTAAATATTTCTTTAAGTAAAGATTATGTACTTTATCTTGACAGCAACGGCAGAGTGGCAGACGCTGAAATGAGTGCGGGAACTGACAATACCATTGCATATATGATAAGAGCAGTGGAAAGAACACCGTCACCCGATGAAACAAAGGTTTACCTTAAACTTTATACCATTAACGGTAAAATGGAAAATCTTGAACTTAATAAAAACGTTACAGTAAACGGAACACGTATTTCAGATGTTAACGAACAAAAATTTAAAACTGCAATAAATGCAGGGGAAAGCTATCATCAGATTATAAATTATTCTGTAAATGATGAAGGAAAAATCGTTAAACTTAATACTGCACGCACAAAAGAAGAACTTAATAATCTGGGAACAGACGGTTTTTGTGCTAAGTATGAAAGTAAGGAAAGAACTTTCGGCGGAAGTGCTAAACAGTTTAATTTTGAAATCTATGTTACAGGTGCAACACCTGTTATGATAATTCCTTTAGATATCGAAAACGCTGAAGAAAAAGATTTCCAGATTACAACCGCAAGTATATATACGGATGACAAGGAGTATGTGGTTGAGGGATATACCAACAGCGTAAAAGATGTTGTAGCCTCCGTTTTAATTTCAAGAGAATCAAAGGCAAATGCTGTCTTTGAAGGTCATGACAATATAGGGGCAGTATATTCTGTTTCAAATGGTGTTACCGAAGATGGCGAAGATACCATAAAATTTAAGGTGTATAAGGGTAGATCCGGTGGCGGTATAGAGGCTGAATTTTATACTATTACAGAAGAAGCATTAGGCGATGGCACATATTCACTTTCGGATATCAAAGTTGGTGACATTATAAAATACAGAACTGACGCTAACGGAAAAATTATAAAATTCGTTACATATTATAAGTATGATAAGGGTATATGGCACGGTAGTTCAGGCGGAAACTATGCTACTCTTAACAGAGTTTACGAAAGAATAGTAACCGATATTGACGGTCAGTATGTATTCTTGCAGGATACTAAGGACAGTTCAATTTTAGAAGCACATCTTCTTTCTGCTCTTACAATTGTAATTGTTAAGAAAACTCCGTCAAATGTAAGTGTGCGCTTAGGCTCTGCAGGTGATATTCTTCCTCAGGACAGAGGTATTGTTCAGACTATTTCAAGATCATCTCAGATTCTTGTTATATTCAAATAATATTAATAAAAAAACAGTGTTACTTATAAATCGGAGGGAAAATAATGAACGCCGGATTTCCTTATCCTGATTGCAAAAACGTATATGAAAATGTAATCAAGGAAAATCATATTGTAATAAATTGTACAGGCACTCATTTTGAAGAGTATAATCTCTATTGTGCGAATTTAAAAAAAGAAGGATTTACTCTTAAAGAGCAGCGAAAAAACGGTACTCACAGTTACTCATCTTATGAAAAAGATAAGCTGTGCGTGTTCCTTAATTATTTTGAAAATATAAAAGAACTAAGCATTGTATTTGAAGAAAACTGCAATTACTTTAATTACTTAGATGAGTACAAAGGGCAAGTTACCACTCCTTCGGTAACTCAGATAGGGTTAGAGGATTTTGGAATGTCTTATGCGATAAGGCTTACCGATTCCCGCTTTATAATTATAGACGGAGGATGGGATTTAGAACCGGACGCGGATAAACTTTATAATTATATAAAAGAAAACTCAGAAGATGAAAAGCCTGTTATTGCTGCCTGGATTATGACACACGAACATATCGATCATTACAGATGTTTTAATGTGTTTATGAGAAAGTATGGCTTGTATGTTACTGTTGAGAAAATGCTTTTTAATTTTAAAGAACATAAAGATATGCTGGAAGAATATTTTACAGACAGAAAACCTGATATAAAAGGGGAGTATTCGTTTGAAGATTCATCTGAGTCTCATCATATCTCGATTATGCTTGATATAGTTGAAGAATTTAAGATAAAAACCTATATTCCGCATACGGGACAATGCTATAAAATAGGAGATGCTGTGTGCGAATTCTTATCAACCGTTGATGATATGTATTATTTTACCACTAATACAAATTCACATTCTTTGGTGTTTAAAATGACTCTTGCAGGACAGGAAATTTTGTGGACGGGTGATGCATCTTTTTCCGATTCAAAGCTTAGTGCAAAGTATGGAGAAAAACTTAAATCGGATATACTTCAGGTTCCTCATCATGGTTTCGGATGCGGAAAAGAGGAAGAACAGATTATATGTTATAATTATATAAAACCGAGTGTATGTTTTTTACCTGTATCCGATTATAATGCTTATGTTAAATTTTGTTTATATAAAAAAGGAACAAGGCATCTTATGTTAAATGCTGATATTGATGAACTTATTACAGGTGATGAAACAAGGACGATAATCCTTCCTTATTATCCTGAAAATTATAAGAAAAATCAAATTAAAAATAACTTTCTTGATGGATATAAATCATCGGGCAGTACAGTATGGGTTTTTACGGACCTTGATACAAAAAATGCTGAAGATTTTAATTTTACATTCCTTAATATGACTGTTTTTGAAAATACTGTATCAGCAGAACTGTACTTTGAAAACGCGAAAGATTTAATTACAAATATTGAAATTAAAATACCTGCAAAATCATTTAAGAAAATATGCATAACAGATGCAAATGACGTAAATGTAAATTCGGCGTATTTCAACTGGCATTCTCTTAATATTAAAGGAATACCTGAAAATGAAAAGTTCGCAGTCCGATTTATTGCCAATGAACCGATAGTTATATCTCATGATAAGCATAAAGCGGCGTATATAAAATAAGTATCTTACATAATTGCGAAAATTCGCAAGGAAGGGAGGCAAACATTATTATAACAATGTTAAAAAATGTTTGCCTCTTTATTGTGAATTAACACAACAAGGTTCTCCGAAAAACTCGAACTTTTAGTTCGATAGTTTTTCGTGAGGTTCTTATTTTATTAATTTAGCAAAGTTCCGATTACAAAATATCAATAAAAAGTATGTTTGACTTTAAGATGTGCTTGTGGTAAATTTGTTTTTAGAAGTAAGGAGTTGTTTTTTTGGAAACTATTATTATAAAAAATATTACGGATGAAAGCGGGAAAAAGGTTGCTCATCTTACCACAAATTACACTATAAGTAAAATTGCACTCACTTTAGAAAGCGGCGATTTTGACAAGGTGGTAGATGCAGATATTCATTATGCGCAAAACAGGGTAACCACTGACTTAATCTGGTTTGCCACTGCTTGTGGAAAGGCAAATTCCGTTTTGGAATTTGTGCCCAACAGTCCTGCCTCCGTATCGGATTTATATATAACATTATCTGATGAAAATGTTTCAGTAAAAGAGATAGAACTTTATATTGCAAAAGATGTTGATTTATCAAGATGTTATCCCGTATATACCGATTACGATTTAGGGAAAAACTATTATCTGGATACGATTACTGTTTTTACAAAGGGAGAAGGGTATAGCGAATATTCCTTATTTACAAGTATAAACGGCAAAGATTTTGATTTAGTTGCAAGGAAAACATCTGAAAAAACTTGCCCCGAAGAAGGGGAAACCTACTGTCTTAACGGGAAGGAAGCAAGAATAGTTCGTCTTTTTACCGAATATAATTCTGCATCTTGCGAAGTGTGTGAAAGCGAAATTAAATATACAGGAAAAGAAAGCGGCAGAGAAATGGTTTTTTCTTCAGAACCATACGTGGAAACTTTTGAAGAGAGTATATATAACTGCGAAATAACCGATAATGACACTATTTGCGAAGTATATTCTATTATAGAAAGAAATCTTGGAAGTAAATATACCGAATGGTTTTCTTTTGAAATTGACTCTTTTTATGAATATGATTATTTTGATATCAGTTCAAAAAAAGATAAAATACATATAAAGGCAAATAATGGTGTTTCGCTCGCAGCGGGGCTTAACTACTATCTTAAATATTTTTTGAAGGTCAATATATCGCAGACGGCAATTCAGAACAAAATGCCCGAAAAACCTGTATTTCCCAAAGATAAAATTCATAGAGAAACAAAAGCAAAATATCGTTATGCTTATAATTATTGCACCTTATCTTATTCTATGTCATTCTGGGATGAAAAAAAGTGGCGAAAAGAACTTGACTGGCTTGCTTTAAACGGAGTCAATCTTGTTTTAGACCTTACTGCACAAGAAGAAGTATGGCGAAGATTTTTAAAAGAAATAGGATACAGCCATAACGAAATTAAAAAATTTATTGCAGGACCAGGCTATTATGCCTGGGCATATATGTCAAATCTGTATGGTTTTGGCGGGCCTGTTTACGACAATTGGTTTGAAAAACAAACCGAACTTGCAAGGAAAAACCATCTTATTATGCGTAAACTGGGTATGAAACCTATTCTTCAGGGGTATAGCGGTATGGTTCCTTGCGATATTAAAAAATACGATGAAAATATTTCAGTAATTCCTCAGGGGACATGGTGTTCATTTCAAAGACCTGATATGCTTGAAACCACTTCGCCCTGTTTTATGGAATATGCAAAAAAATTCTATAAGGCTCAGCGTGAGGTGTATGGTGACGTAAGTAATTTCTTTGCTGCCGACCCGTTTCATGAAGGGGGTATAACTCTCGATATGAAACCTTGCGAAATTGCCGAAAATGTGCTTTCTGCTATGATATCAGAAGTTTCCGATGCTGTGTGGGTGGTTCAGTCCTGGCAGAATAATCCGACATCGGAACTTTTAAGAGGGATAGAGAAAGTCGGGAAAAACCATGCCGTTATCCTTGATTTGTATGCCGAAAAACAGCCAAATTACAATAAAGGCTGTGCATCCAATAGTTCTTTCGGATACGAAGAGGAGTTTAATCATACACCGTGGATTTACTGTATGCTTAATAATTTTGGCGGCAGACTTGGACTTTACGGACATCTTGACAATATAGAACGTGATATTCCGCGCCTTTTTAATAAGTGTAAATCTATTGCAGGCATTGGAATAACGCCTGAGGCGAGTTTTAATAATCCTGTACTTTATGAATATCTTTTCGAGGCAGTCTGGGTTGAGAATTGCGATTTTGGTAACAATGTCGGCGATATGAAAAGCTGGATTTATGAGTATTCTTTAAGAAGATATGCCTCTTATTCTCACAATATAATAAAAGCATGGGAAATACTACTTAGTACGGTGTATAAATCTTCTTTAAATATGTTAGGACAGGGTGCTCCCGAAAGTATCTTGAATGCCCGACCTGCACTCTCTGTCAATGCGGCTTCTACATGGGGAAATTCTGTAATAAGTTATGATAAGAATGAACTTTCAAATGCGCTTTTACTGTTCTTAAAAGAATATGATAATTTAAAAGACACAGAGGGATACAGATATGATGTAATATCTCTTGCACTTCAGGTTTTGTCTAATAAACTTCAGGATTTACATAAGCAAATGAGCGAAGCGTTTTTTAATAAAAACTTAAAAGAGTTTTGCCAAAAATCCGATCAGTTTATAAAAATTGCAGAAATTACAGATGATACTGCTTCTCAAAGTGAACACTATCTTTTCGGAAAGTGGATAAATGACGCATTAAATCTTTCCAAAGGATGCGATGATTTTACCCGTATGCGCTACTTAATGAATGCTAAGGCACTTGTCACTACCTGGGGGGCATACAATCAATCGGAAACAGGCGGCCTTCACGATTATTCAAATCGTCAGTGGGGAGGGCTTACCAAAGATTTTTATATTGCAAGATGGAAAAAGTGGATTGAAGATAGAAAAAAAGAACTCGACGGCAAAAAGGTGGACAAAACAGATTGGTTTAAGTGGGAATGGGCATGGGTCCGCGAAGATAAAACCTATCCCGATTCTCCCCGTGAATTTAACTTGAAAGATATAGGCATTTATATGGCTGAAAATAAGTAAAAACTTGTCTATAAATTTTTCTTCAATGTCTTTTACTTAAATATATAAATAAATATAATGAAATTATAGCAAAAGGTATAATAATTAACTAAAAGAAAGGATGAAAAAAATGAGAAAAACATTATGTTTACTATTGGGACTCGTTATGGTATCAGGCTTACTTGTCGGATGCACAGGTGGGCAAACCATTGCAAACGAAGTATATGATCCGAACATCAAAGTAGGCGATACAGGTGGGCTTAAAGTGCCTCTTACAAAAGAACCAATGACTATTGAGTGGCAGATTATATCGCAGGAAACCGGCATCAATGACAGTTGGTTTATGCAAAAATTAAGAGGTATAACGGGAGTTGATGTTCAACTTCTTGTTATGCAGTCATCTACAGCCAATGAAAAGATGAAAACTTTAATCGCAGGCGGAAATCTTCCTGATATAACAAGCAGTTACGGCGAAGGAACAATGGATGATTTAGCAATGCAGGGTGCGTTTGCGGCAGTGGAAGATTATATCGACAAACTTCCTAACTTCAAGAAAACTTTTGTTGACAATAAAGACAATAACTGGATATTTGATTCCCGTACTGCTCCTGATGGTAAAGTATATCCATACTACGGATATGATTATAACCGTGATATAAACCACGCGTTTTTATATCGTAAAGACATATTTGATAAACATGGAATAAAAATGTGGAATAATCCTGAAGAATTTTATCAGGCACTTAAAAAACTAAAGGAACTTTATCCTTCTTCAGTTCCGTTCGTTTCTAAAAACACAAGTCAGATTTTTGCAAAATGGGCACCAGGTTGGGGAATAAAAGCACATGAACCATATTTTGACGAAGAGCAAAAAGTATGGAAATATGCGGATACTGACCCAAAATATAAAGAAATGCTTGACTTTATGAAAAAGTTATATGATGAAGGTTTACTTGACCCTGAATTTTTAACAGCAACTCAGTCTGCATGGACTCAGAAGATGACACAGAAAGACAAAGCGTTCGTTACTTTTGACTGGATAGACAGAATGACATTATTTAAAGAACAGACTTTAGAAACAGTTCCTGAGTACGATTTAAGATTTGCAAACCCTGTAGGACCAAAGCAGACTTATATTGAAGCAAATCAGCTTTGCTGGGGAAGATATGTTAAAAAGCAGGATGAAAAGAGAGAAGAAGTAGCATTTAAACTTCTTGACTTCTGCTTATCACCTTTTGGTAAAGAACTTATGACAATGGGTATTGAAGGTGAAACTTATACATTAGACGAAAACGGAATGGCAAAATATATCGGATTTGATGAAACTCCTACAATGACCGATTTGGAACAAAAATACGGTATGTTTACACAGGGAATGTACTTATCGTTTGACAGAAGAAGCTGTTATTTTAACTTTGCGCCTCAGCTTAAAGAAGCTCAGGAATATATGCAGGATGAAAAACACGTTGAACCGCTTGACCCTGAACTTATATTTACAAACGAAGAAAAAGAACTAAGAAGCGAATATCTTGTTAATTTACAGAAAGCAGGTTCGGAATTTGCTGTTAAGTATATCCTTGCTGATGCATCATGGGACGAATGGGTTAAAAAAGCAGAATCTTTAGGAAGCAAAGAAGTAACAAAAATTTATAACGACGCTTATAAAAGACTTGTAAAATAAATGACTGAAAGTAACAAAGGCACCTTCATTTTAAAGGTGCCTTTGTTTTATACAAATAATAAATATTTATATGATTATTGTAAATATATACTGTTATATTGTGATTGCCTTAATTTTTTTGTTAAGATTAACAATACTTTCAGCCTCGCTATATGCGTCATCAATTGTATCAAAAAACATTTCTTTCTTTATGCCTTCGTAACCACCTAAGTTTGAGATTATTTTTAAGGGTTGTTCTAAAACTCCGACAAACATTGGAAGTATATGTTCATGACGGCATCTTTTTTCTATTTTCTTGAGTGCGTCATAGGCTGTTGCGTCTAAAACGGTCATTTTAGACATATCAAAAATTACTATATCAAGTTTAGTGTTTATATCTGATAAAACATCTAAAAATGTACTTGCTGCGCCAAAAAATAACGGTCCGTTAATTTCATAAATCATTATTTTATCATTTTTATATTTTTCTTTATCTATAGTATCTTTTTCTTTAACAGTTGTATTTTCCGATACTTTCATAACAATAAGAGCCAATGCACAAATCATACCAACTTCAATAGCAACAACAAGGTCAAAAATTACTGTAAGTATAAATGTCAGCATCATAACAAGGGCGTCTGTTTTAGAAGATTTAAGTAACGTTTTCATTGATTTTATTTCTGCCATATTATAAGAAACAACAACAAGGATACCAGCAAGTGTTGACATTGGAATAAGTTTTGCATACGTCATAAATAAAAGCATTATAAGAAGTAAAGTTACAGCATGGATAATACCTGCAATAGGTGTTTTCCCGCCGTTTTTAATGTTTGCTGCAGTTCTTGCTATTGCTCCTGTTGCAGGAATTCCTCCAAAGAAAGAAACTGAAACATTTGCAATTCCCTGACCGATAAGTTCTGCGTTTGAATCGTGTTTTTTACCTGTCATACCGTCTGCAACAACTGCCGAAAGTAAAGATTCAATTGCGGCTAAAAGTGCAATGGTAAATGCAGGAGAAATAAGATTTTTTATGATTTCAAAGTTTATATTTGGAAGTGTTGGAGCAGGGATAGAGCCTGAAATTTCACCAAATTGGGTTTTGATAGTGTTAACGGGAAGTTTAAATATTATAACAAGTAATGTTGTAACAATAAGTGCAATTAAAGATCCCGGAATTTTTTTGTTGATTTTGGGCCACAGTACCGAAATAAGAATTGTAAGTATCCCTATAGATGCCGCCCACCAGTTTATATTTGAAAAGTTTGCAATATATGCACTCCACTTTGGAATAAACTCTGATGGAATATTTGCAATATTAAGACCAAAAAGGTCATTTATTTGTGTTGATAAAAGGGTAACGGCAATACCTGTCGTAAAACCTACAGTAATCGTGTATGGTATGTATTTAATAACATTACCAAGTTTAAAAATCCCAAACAGTATTAAAAATATCCCTGCCATAAATGTAGAAATTATAAGTCCGTCAATTCCATAGTTTGCAATAATTCCGCATATTATAACAACGAATGCACCTGTCGGTCCGCCAATCTGAACATCGCTTCCTCCGAAAAAGGAGATTGAAAATCCCGCAATAAAGGCAGTAATAAGCCCCTTTTCAGGCGACACACCTGAAGAAATAGCAAGTGCAATGGATAAAGGCAGGGCAATGATAGCAACTATAATACCGGCAATTAAATCTTTAAGCCATGTCCCTTTTTTAAAATAACCTTTTAAATCAGAAAAAACTTCAAATGACTTTGGTTTATACATTTTTAATATCCCCCTCTGATATTGTATCTATTTTATCAAATTTGACAGGCAATGCAAAGTTGCATTTGTCACATATAATATAAATCCCCTTTTCATTATAAGCAACAGAATAGGTGCTTTGGCATTCACAAATATGGAATTTTTCAGGATGCTCATACACGTTCTTTGTAAGAGTTACCATTTTATCAATAGTTTCATTATCGTATATTATATGGGTTTCTTCCTCTCTTAACGTATCATCTTCTATATATTCCGAAAGTTGCATATCAAGTTTGTCCTTACTGCCTATAAATAAAAGATTGGCTTCATAATAAGGGCATGAAAAAGAAAAAACATTATCGGAAAAGAACTGATTGAAAGGTACCATATATGAATGCATTTCTTTACAGATAGGGCAGAATAAATCTATTTTAAAAGATTTTGCCCCGTTTTTTGTAACCGAAAGTTCACTTCTTTCACATTCGCAAGAGTATATCCTTTTTCTGTTCCCTGAAAAATCAAATATATTTATATCAAAAATTTTATATTCGTCACAGTTTGAACACACATAAGCAAGCCGTGCCGTTTTACCTTCCATAAAATCACTCCCAAACAAATATTATATAATAAATACAGTAAAAAATCAAATAAATATTGTAAAAAATATTTTATTTTTTTAAAATATATTGTATAATAAATAATATAAGTATAATTGGTAAATTAAAGGTGGGTTTTTAGTGTTTGAAAATTTATGTGATTTTAAAAGTAAAGTAAAAGGGAAAAGAATTAATGTTGTAGGTCTGGGAGTAAGCAATATCCCGCTTGTAAAAATGTTAACCTCTTTTGGTGCTTATGTTATAGGCAGGGATAAAAATGAAAATATTAACCTTGACCTTCCTATAGAATATAAACTCGGTGAGAATTATCTTTCGGATTTAGAAGGTGACTATCTTTTTAAATCTCCGGGCATAAGACCTGATTTACCTGAATTTTTGGAATTTATTAAAAAAGGCGGAATTGTTACATCTGAAATGGAAGTCTTTTTTGATTTATGCCCCTGTAAAATCATTGCTGTAACAGGCAGTGACGGTAAAACTACCACAACTACTTTGATTTCTGAAATGTTAAAGGATAAAGGATATAATGTATATTTAGGAGGCAACATCGGAAAACCTCTTCTTAGCGAAGTTGAAGAAATGAAAAAAGACGATATAGCAGTTGTTGAACTTTCAAGTTTTCAACTTATGACAATGAAAAAATCTCCTTCGGTAGCAGTTATAACCAATATAGCACCTAACCATCTTGATGTTCATAAATCGTTCGAGGAGTATATTTTAGCAAAAGAAAATATTTGTAAATTCCAAAAAACCGGCGACAGACTTATTGTAAATTACGATAATGAAATTACAAATAAAACAGGTCAAAATGCAAATGGCGAAGTTTTATATTTTTCTTTAAAAGGAGAATATACAAAAGATGCCTATTATAAAGATGGAGCAATATATTTAAATTCCGACAAACTTATTGATATAAAAGATATTAAAATTCCGGGTATGCATAATGTTGATAATTATATGGCGGCGTACCTTGCAGTTAAAGATTTTATAACAGTTGATAATTTTATAAATGTTTGTAAAAATTTTGGCGGTGTAAGTCACAGAATAGAATTTGTAAAAGAGGAAAACGGTGTTAAATATTATAATGATTCTATTGCTTCAAGTCCTTCAAGAACAATGGCATGTCTTAATGCGTTTTACAGCGAGGGTAAAAAGATTATTCTTATTGCAGGCGGAAAGGATAAGGGGCTTGACTATACCGAACTGGGTATGGAAATTGCTAAAAAAACCAAAAAAGTATATCTTGTGGGCGATTTGAAAGACCCTGTTAAAAATACTGCTGAGGCAATAAAGAAAGCAGTGCTTTCTTATGATGAAAATTTCCCTGTGGAAATTTTATATAATTTAAAAGATACCGTAAAAAAAGTAAAAGAAGATGCAAAAGCGGGCGATATTGTTGTTTTATCCCCTGCGGGAACGAGTTTTGATAAATACAAAAATTTTGAAGAAAGAGGAAATCTTTTTAAAGAGTGTGTAAAAAATGGATAACTTAAAAAAACTTATAACTTTGCCCACTGTTTCAGGTTATGAATTTGTGGGAGTAAGAGCAGTTTCTGATATTTTAAAAGAATCAGGAGCAGAGGTAAGTGTTGATAAACTTTCAAATGTTCTTGCTTTTAAAAATAAAGATAAAAATTTTAAAGTGCTTTTAGATGCTCATTTTGATACTATCGGGCTTATGGTAACCGAAATAAAAGAGGGCGGATTTTTAAAATTTACGACGGTCGGAGGCGTTGACCCCCGAATTTTACCTTCCCTTACAGTTACAGTACATGGCAAACAGGATATTTTGGGAGTAATCGGTGTTAAGCCTCCTCATCTTTTAAGCGGCAAAGAAGATAAGGCATACGAAACGCACGAACTTTTTATTGATACAGGTCTTAGCAAAGAGGAACTTTCAAAAATCATCTCCTGCGGAGATATTATTACATTTAACAGTTGCTATGAGGAACTTTTAAACGGGAAAATAGCAGCCGCAGGGCTTGATGATAAAGTTGGAGTTTATATCGTTTCGGAAGTTTTAAAAAAGGTTAAAAATAACAATATTTCACTATTTGGTGCAATAACAGTCGGAGAAGAAATCGGATTAAAAGGTGCGAAAGTTATAAGCAGTATTTCGGATTTTGATTTAGTTATTGTAATAGATGTTACACATGGCAGGACACCTGACAGTAAAGATGAGGATACTTTTGAACTGGGAAAAGGACCTGTGATTACTCTTTCACCATCTTTATCAAAAAAATATAACGATATGTTAAAAGAATGTGCAAGGAAAAATAATATAGAAATTTCCGTTGAAGTTGAGGGTGGGAACACAGGTACGAACAGTTGGGCATATCATAGCGCAAGGGTTGGGAATCCTTCAGTTATGGTATCGGTTCCGCTAAAATATATGCATACGTCATACGAGGTTATAGATAAAAAAGATGTTCATTCGGCGGTTGAACTTATTGTAAAATTTTTAGACAGTCTGGAGGTAGAAAGTAATGCTTGAAAAATTAACAAATGCTTTCGGAGTGTCGGGATGTGACGACGAAATAAGAGATATTATACTTGCTGAAATATCGCCTTATGCCGATAAAATTGATATTACCAAAGACGGAAATATTATAGCGTTTAAAAAAGGGAAAAAATCTACTAAGAAAAAAGTTATGATAAGTGCTCATACAGATGAAGTGGGATTTATGGTAAAAGATATCACTAAAGACGGATATCTTAAATTATGCTCGGTAGGAGGAATTGACTCAAGGATTTTACTTTCAAAAAAAGTATATATTGGTAAGAGTAAAATTCCGGGTATTATCGGTATAAAAGCAGTTCATTTAACCAAAAAAGAAGAAAGAGAAGAAAAAATCCCTCTGTCAGACCTTTATGTTGATATAGGTGCACTTTGCAGGGAAGATGCGCTTAAATATGTAGAAATTGGCGATTATATTCTTTTTGACGGAAAGTATGAAAAACTTGGCAAAAACAGAATAAAAGCAAAAGCGCTTGATGACCGTGTAGGAGTTATGGCTCTTATTGATTTAATAAAAAGAGAGAGCGAGTATGATTTTTATGCGGTGTTTAATTCGCTTGAGGAAATAGGCTTAAAAGGTGCTATGACTGCATCATATAAAGTTAATCCAGATATAGCCCTTATTTTAGAGGGGACAACCTGTTCCGATGTTTTAGGAACAAAAGAAAATGAACAGTCAACCTGTCTTTTAAAAGGTGCAGTTCTATCAATTGCTGACGGCGCATCAGTTTCCAATAGAAGTCTTAATGAGTTTATAATAAAACTTGCAAAAGAAAACGATGTACCTTTGCAGTTTAAAAGAACGAATACGGGAGGTAATGATGCAGGAAGTATCCAGACTGCAAAAGACGGGGTTCAGACTGCAGTTATTTCTCTTCCTACACGATATATCCATTCTCCTGTAAGTGTTATGGACCTAAGGGATTTTGAAAGTTATAAAAAAATTACCGAATTATTTACAGATAATATAGGAGGTTTTGAAATTGACTAATAATATAGAGAAAATCTTAAGTCTTTTTTCTGTTTCAGGATATGAAAAAAATCTGACAGATTATATAATGGAAGAAACTAAAAAATATGCTGATGAATGTTACGTAGATAAATTAGGAAATGTCATAGTAAACAAAAAAGGAAAAGGGGATAAAATTTTAATAAATGTTCCCATATCTTCAAACGGGATTTTTATCACACATATAACTGATGACTGTAAGGGTAAATTTAAACCAATAGGAAAATTGGATGCTAAAAAGCTTACAGGCCTTACAGTAAGATGTGAAAACGGAAAGAAAGCAGGGGTTATATACTCTGAGGCTGAAGAGATAAATAACACTGACGATTTATATATAGATTTTGGTGTATATGATAAAGAAGACTTAAAAGTTAAAGTCGGAGATGTTCTTTCTTTCTCTTCTGACTGTTTTCCTATAAATGATAATATATACGGAAACGATATTTCAAGATGCACACTAATCCATTCTGCATTGGAAATTATTAAAAAAATCAAGTCGCCTTATGATTTGTACTTTGCTTTTACAGTTATGGATAATATAGGGTTTAAAGGTGCAAAAACTGCTGTGTTTTCTATAAATCCCGATTTGTGTATCACCTGTTCTTCTTCGTTTGAAGACTCTAAGGAAACTACGGTTAAAATGTCAAAAGGAACAGTTATCCGTATTAAAGACAGTCACATTATCGTAAATAAAAGTTTAAGAGATATGGTAATAAAAAAACTAAGCGATGCAGGTACCCCTTATCAACTTGAAGTATTAACAAAAGAGGGACTTTTAAATAACGAAGTTATGTATTTAAACGGCGGAATACTTACTCTAAATATTAATTTATGTGCAAAAGGTTTTAACGAAAGAACAGAATGTATAAATAAATCAGACCTTGAAAATTACAAAAAAAGTCTGGAAATAATTTTAACTAAGGAGTAAAAAAGATGATAGATTATACTAAATATTTTGATGTTTCAGAAAAGTCGATTGATTTAATAAATAAAGGGGAACTCCTTGCAAAGGATGCATTTTTAAAAGCAGAAGAAGTTTCACAAAACAATCAGCTTAAAGTTTTAAAAGCATTCAGGGATAATAAAGTGAGCGAAACTCATTTTATACCTTCTTCGGGATATGGTTATGATGACGCTGGCAAAGAAACTTTAGACAGGGTTTATGCAGATATTTTCGGTGCAGAAGATGCAATGGTAAGGCATACCATAACATCGGGAACTCATGCTATATCGTTATGTTTATTCGGGGTTTTAAGACCTGGAGATACTTTGGTTGCAGTAACAGGAAAACCTTATGATACTTTAGAAGAAACAATAGGTATAAGAGGAGAAGCGGGAACAGGCTCTTTAAAAGATTTCGGAATTAATTATAAAGAAGTGCCGCTAAAGAACGGAGAGGTTGACTTTGACGGTATCAAAGAAACAATAGACGATACTGTAAAAGCAGTTATAATCCAAAGGTCAAAAGGTTATGATTTTAGAAAAACTTTATCAGTTTCAGAGATTGGAGATATTATATCTTTTGTAAAAAATATAAATTCTGATATAATTGCAATAGTTGATAACTGCTACGGAGAATTTGTTGAAGAGCATGAGCCTACAGAGGTTGGTGCAGACCTTATGGCAGGGTCTTTAATCAAAAATCCGGGTGGTGGAATTGCGCCGACAGGCGGATATATTGCAGGAAAAGAAAAATACGTTAATATGTGTGCGTATAAACTTAACGCAGTAGGTATAGGCAAAGAAGCAGGGGCAACTTTAGGGCTTACAAAACAAATGTTCCAGGGGCTTTTCTTTGCACCGCATATAGTATGTCAGGCTGTTAAAACTGCAATATTGGCATCAGCAGTTTTTGAAACTTCAGGATTTGAAGTATGCCCGAAATATAATGAAAAAAGATCCTGTATTATAGAAGCAATAAAATTACAAAGCGAAGAAGCATTATGCCTTTTCTGTGAAGGTATTCAAAAAGGTGCGGCGATTGATTCCTTTGTTACACCGACACCTTGTGATATGGCAGGATATGAGCATAAAGTTATAATGGCAGCGGGAGCATTTAATCAGGGCTCTTCAATTGAACTTTCTGCAGACGGACCAATTGTTGAACCATTCATTGCATATATGCAGGGCGGCCTTACATATACTTACGGAAAAATCGGAATACTCTTTGCGGTGGAAAAATTAGTCCAAAAGGGAATTTTATAAAATTTATTGTAATCGAACAAAGGATATGTTATAATATATAATTAAATAATATATACTTGGAGAAATAAAATAAATGGAAATATCTTTAAAAGAAATTGAAAAACAGAATTTATTTATAGAAAAAATAAGAACATTAAGAGGCGAAAAAAAAGAAAGTGCCTGTGTTATAACTTACGGATGTCAGCAAAATGAGAATGACTCGGAAAAAATAAAAGCCTATCTTTTCAAAATGGGTTATGAAATTTCTGACAATCCTGAAGATGCAAAGGTTATTATATTTAATACCTGTGCAGTAAGAGAGGGCGCACAGGAAAGAGTTTTTGGAAATCTTGGTGCGCTAAAGCACAGAAAACTTAAAGAAAATGATTTAGTAATCGGTATTTGCGGATGTATGGCTCAGCAGGAAATTGTTGCAAAGAAGATTAAATCTAAATTTTCTCATGTTGATATAGTTTTCGGAACTCACAGTTTGTACCGTTTTCCTGAAATTCTTTTTGATGTTTTAGAGAAAAAAGAACGTAAATTTGATATAGTTAACTGTGACGGATATATTATGGAGGGTGTTGACCAGTTAAGAGAGGACAAGTTCAAGGCATCAGTTTCAATAATGTACGGTTGCAATAACTTTTGTTCTTACTGCATAGTTCCTTATGTAAGGGGAAGAGAAAGAAGCAGAAGAAAGGAAAACATCTTAGAAGAAATTAAAGACCTTGCAAAAAATGGTTATAAAGAAATTACACTTTTAGGTCAGAATGTTAACTCTTACGGTAAGGATTTAGGCTCGGATTACGACTTTGCTGATTTACTTTTTGATGTTAACGAAATTGAGGGGATAGAGCGCATTAAATTTATGACTTCGCATCCTAAGGATATATCAATAAAACTTATTGATACAATGGCTCAGTGCAAAAAGGTTATCCCATATCTTCATCTTCCTTTCCAGTCAGGAAGCAACCGTATTTTAGAGAAGATGAACAGGAAATACACTAAAGAAAAATACCTTGAAATAATTGATAATGTCAAGAAAAAAATTCCAAATATTGCACTTACAAGCGATGTTATAGTAGGTTTTCCTAATGAAACGCGTGAGGATTTTTTAGAAACTCTTGATTTAATAAAGAAAGTAAGATTTGATACACTCTTTACTTTTATCTATTCAAAAAGGCCGGGAACACCTGCAGAAAAAATGGAAGATAAAATATCAGATGAAGAAAAACATAAGAATTTTGAAGAACTTTTAAAAGTTCAGAACGAAATCTCAAAAGAGATAAATGACACTTATGTAGGTAATGTTTACAGAGTTTTAGTTGACGGTGTAAGCAAAAATAATAAAGATATGTTATCAGGAAGAACTGATACAAATAAAATAATAAATTTCGTGGGTAAAGGTGCCAAAGAGGGCGATTTTGTTAATGTTTTAGTTACAAAAGCACAAACTTGGGCGCTTATCGGCGAAGAAAAGGAGATATAAAAATGAATGAATTATTAGTAAAAGCACAGGAACTTTCCGAAATGATTAAAACAAGCAAGGAATATTTACTTGCAAAAGAAACAGAACAAATTCAGGCAAACGATGAAAAAGCTCAGGAAATGATAAAAGAATATAACGAAAAAAGAAGAGATATTGCTGTAAAAATGCAGTATGGAAAAATGAGCGATGAAGAAACTGAAGTTTTAAGAAAAGAAATCAATGAAGCGTTTGACAAACTTATGGAATATGATGTTATTAAAAATTATGTTGAAGCACAAAGAGATTTTGAACTTTTAAATCAGCAGATTATGACAATTATCTCAGGTGCAGGAAACGAAGGCTGCAGCGGTTCTTGCTCAAGTTGTTCTGGATGCCACTAAAATTAATGAAATGATTAAATACAATTTAGGGGAATAGTGAAAAATGGGGAAATATGATCTTGAAGAGATATTAAAGCAAAATGTTTCTGAAATGATGAAACAATATATCTTGCTTAAACTTAAAAATATGGATAAAATAATCTTCTATCGTTTAGGGGATTTTTATGAAATGTTTTTTGATGATGCTATTTTAGCATCTAAACTTCTTGAACTTACCTTAACAGGAAGAGATTGCGGACTTTCAGAAAGAGCGCCTATGTGCGGAGTTCCGCATCACTCGGCTTCAGGGTATATCGGTAAACTTACAAGCCTTGGATATAAAGTTGCCGTATGCGAACAGGTGGAAGACCCAAAAGAAGCAAAAGGTATTGTAAGAAGAGAAATAGTAAGGGTTATAACTCCCGGAACAGTTACAGATACTGACCTTCTTTCCGATGAAATTAACAACTACCTGTGTTCTGTCTATGGCGATAAAGACGGTGTATGTCTGGTTTTTGCTGATGTATCAACAGGTGAACTTAATATAATTGAGCCAATGATGGCAAAAGAATATAACTATAAAATAATAAGCGAACTTTCCAAATATTCTCCTAAAGAAATTATAATAAATGACAGTATTACAGATAAAGAAAAACTTATAAATGAAATAAACATAAGATTTTCTCCGTATATAAATTTATGCAGAGATGATTTATATGAGTATAATGAAGGCATTAAAATAATTGAAAATAAATTTTCTAAAGAGGAAATTAACCAAAGCAATATTCTTAAATATCCTCAGGCAGTTTTTGCTCTATATAAAACTATAGAATATTTAGAAGAAACCCAGTTTAACGAACTTAAACATATAAGTAACATTGAATGTTACAAAGAGGACGATTTTGTTTCGCTTGATATTTCAACCAAGCGGAATTTAGAACTTACAAGAACTTTAAGGGAAAATAAGAAGGCAGGTTCTCTGCTTGACATACTCGATAAAACAAATACCTCAATGGGCGCAAGGCTTTTAAATCATTATATTGATATGCCCTTAAAATCATATACTCATATTGCGTACAGGCATAATGCCGTTGAAGAACTTTTGGATAAAAGGGATGTCAGGGAAACTTTATGCTCCTTACTTTGCGAGGTATATGATATTGAAAGATTGTCTTCCAAAGTGTCGTACAGAACTGCTAACGGAAGAGATTTAATCGCTTTAAAAAAATCGCTTTCTAAAGTTCCGGAGATTAAAAAAGAACTTTCAAAATGTCAAAGTCCTCTTCTTACGGAATTAAACAACTCACTTGATTCTGTTTCGGATGGTGTTTTGATTATAGAAAATTCACTTAATGAAGACCAGCCCATTACCATAAAAGAGGGTAAACTTATTAAGGATGGCTTTAACGAAAGGCTTGACGAATTAAGACGTGCTATGAGAGAGGGCAAAGAATGGATTTTACAGGTTGAAACGGACGAAAAAGAAAAAACAGGCATTAAGAACTTAAAAATAAGTTATAATAAAGTCTTCGGTTACTATATCGAAGTAACAAAATCATATTTAAATCTTGTTCCTGATTATTTTATGAGGAAACAAACTCTTGCCAACTGCGAACGTTACATTACATCAAAACTTAAGGAAATTGAAAGTATTGTAATAGGCGCAGAAGAGAAAAGTGTAAATTTAGAATATGAAATATTCGTTAATATAAGAGAGGAAATGTATAAAAGGTTAGAGCGAATTCAAAAAACTGCAAAATCTTTGGCAAAACTTGATGTGCTTTTATCTTTTGCTACAGTTGCTTTTAAAAACCATTATGTAAAACCTACTCTTACGGAAGACGGAAAAATAATTATAAAAGACGGAAGGCACCCTGTAGTTGAAAAGGTTATAAGAGACAGTGCGTTTGTTGCTAATGATACATATCTTGATTTAGAGGATAACTCATTTTCAATTATTACAGGGCCTAATATGGCAGGTAAATCAACCTATATGCGTCAGGTTGCTCTTATTACACTTATGAGTCAGATTGGCTCCTTTGTACCTGCAAGAAGCGCAACTTTATCAGTCGTGGATAAAATATTTACCAGAGTCGGCGCATCTGACGATTTAGCATCAGGTCAATCTACTTTTATGGTTGAAATGAATGAAGTTTCAAATATTTTAAAGAATGCAACTAAAAACAGTTTGATTATTTTAGACGAAATAGGAAGAGGCACTTCAACCTTTGACGGTTTAAGTATTGCCTGGTCGGTAGTAGAATATATAATAAAGAAAATTGGTGCAAAAACTTTATTTGCAACCCATTATCATGAACTTACAGTCTTAGAAGAAAAGTTAAAGGGTGTAAAAAATTATCAGATTGCAGTTAAAAAACGCGGAGAAGATATTACGTTTCTTAGAAAAATCATAGAGGGCGGAACAGATGACAGTTATGGTATTGAAGTTGCCAGACTGGCAGGTGTGCCAAGTGATGTTGTAAAACGTGCAAGGGATATTGTAAAAGTTCTGGAAAGTAAGAAGATTGCCGTTGATGAAATAACTTTAAAAAATCTTCCTGCCCCTAAAGAAGAGGATAAAGATCAGGTCGGATTTTTAAATATTGCAAACGATAATTTGGTAAAAACTCTAAAAGGAATAGATGTTACTACTTTAACACCTGTTGAAGCACTTAACATCCTTTATGAACTCAGTAATGAAGTTAAGGCACTCGGGAGTTGAACCCCTTATGCCTAAGAATTATAAAGAGGTTTAAAATGGCTTACATAAAAGTTTTAAGTTCTCAAATATCAAATATGATTGCCGCAGGAGAGGTTTTAGAACGTCCTTCGTCTGCGGTTAAAGAACTTGTGGAAAATTCCATTGATGCAGGGGCTGACAGGATAATAGTTGAAATTGAAAATGGCGGTAAAACTATGATAAAAGTTACCGATAACGGATGCGGTATGTCAGAAGATGACGCCAGAACCTGTTTTTTAAGACATGCTACAAGTAAAATCTCAAAAGAAGAAGACTTAGAAAAAATAGCAACTTTAGGTTTCAGAGGAGAAGCTTTGGCAAGTATTGCCGCAGTAAGTGAGGTTACGCTCGAAACAAGAACGAAGGACAGTATAGCAGGTACTAAAGTTGTAATAAGAGCAGGAGAAATTATTGAAGTTTCTGATACAGGGTGTAATATAGGAACTATTATCACTATAAAAGATTTGTTTTTTAACACTCCTGTAAGAATGAAATTTTTAAAATCTGATCAGACTGAAGCGGCTTACATAACTGAAATTATGGAAAAACTTATTCTTGCAAAACCTGAAATTTCCTTTCTTCTTATAAAAAATAACAAAGAAGTTTTGTATTCTGCAGGAGATAACAATGAATTTTCCAATCTTCTTAATATATATTCAAAAGATATTTGTGATAACCTTATAAAAATAAATTATGAAAAAGATTACATTAAAATAAAAGGATATGTAGGAAACGAAAAAATTTTAAGAAATAACCGTAAAAACCAAGTGTTTTTTGTAAACGGCAGAGTTGTAAAAAATAAGATTTTTTACAGTGCAGTTGATGAAGCGTTAAAGGAAAAGGTAATGGTATCAAAATATCCTTTTATAATACTTGATATAAATATTAACCCTGAGTATGTTGATGTAAATGTCCATCCGACAAAAGCAGAAATTAAGTTTTCAAATGATCGCGAAATTTATAATCATATATACAGTGCAGTTTCTTCTTCTCACAAGGTAGAGGGAATGGAAGTAAAAAGCACTTCTTCGTTTGAAACAGAGGAAGAATTAAATAATGAAAAGTATGAAAGTTTTTCATTTATAAAACCAACTGAATTTAAGGAAGAAAGACCTAAAAAATTTAGTTTAAATCTTAATAAGAAAGAATATAATAACGAATTTAACGCAGTTGATACTCCAAAATTTGAAGCACTTACACCTAAGTTCAGAGCGCCTGAAGTTCCTTATATATCAGTAAAAGACGATGCTGTAAAGTCGGATGACTTTACAGAAGAAAATGAGCAAAAAGTTGAAGATTATAAGATAATCGGGCAGATTTTTTCCACCTTTGTTATAATAGAAAAAGATGACAAGATGTATCTTCTTGACCAGCATGCAGCACACGAAAGACTTATTTTTGACAAACTAAAAAAAGAATTTGAAAATAAGGAAATTATTTCTCAAAAACTTTTGATACCAAAGATAATTAAACTTTCTCCTGCAGAATATATTCTTGTGTCAGAAAATAAGGAAGTGTTTGAAGGTTTAGGATTTGATATGAGCGAATTTTCCGAGAGTGAATTTGCAGTAAGGGAAATTCCGTTTGAACTCTCGATTGAGCAAATTTCTGATACAATACTTGAAATATGCGATATTATAAAAGAAAATAAGACAAGCCTTATAACGTACAAACAGGAAAAAGCACTTGAAACATTGGCGTGTAAGAGTGCTATAAAGGCTAATATGAATTTCTCGGATTTTGAACTTAAAAAACTTGTTGCAGATGTACTTTATCTTCAGGATGCGAATACATGTCCTCACGGACGACCTCTTTTTGTTTCATACGAAAAGAGTGAACTTGAAAAACAATTTAAAAGGATAACTTAATTTATGAAAAAACTTGTTTGCGTTGCAGGACCTACAGGTTCAGGAAAAACCGGACTTGGAATAGAGATTGCAAAAAAATTCGGCGGTGAAATTATTTCTGCCGATTCAATGCAGATTTATAAAAAATTAAATATAGGAACTGCTAAACCTACTATAGATGAAATGGAGGGCATACCCCATCATTTAATAGACATTATTTCGCCATTTTCCGAATTTTCGGTAAAAGAGTTTGTTGACATTGCAAATGAAAAGATTGACGAGATTTTGGCAAGGGGAAACTTACCGATAGTTGTAGGAGGGACAGGTCTTTTTATATCCTCTTTGATTGACAATGTAAAGTTTTCAGAGGGTGAAACAGATAATAAGTTAAGAGAAGAGTTAAGATTGATTGCAGAAAAAAACGGTCCTGAGTATCTTCATAATATGTTAAAAGAAATTGACTATGATTCATACTTAAGACTTCATCCTAACAATATTAAAAGAGTAATAAGAGCCATAGAAATATATAAAACTACAGGCATAACCATGACTGAGCAAATTAAAAATTCAAAGAATGTACCGCCTTCTTTTGATTTAAAGTATTTCGGACTAAATGCAGACAGGCAGTACATTTATGAGAGAATAAACAAGCGCGTTGACGTTATGGTTGAAAAAGGACTTTTTTCTGAGGTGGAAAATTTATATAAAGAGGGGCTTAATCTTTCGTACAAATCAATGCAGGCTATAGGCTATAAAGAAATTATAATGTACTTAGAGGGAAAACTCGAAAAGAAAGAAGCCATAGACCTTATAAAACAGGAATCAAGACGATATGCAAAAAGGCAACTTACATGGTTTCGACGTGATGAAAGAATTAAATGGATAGATATTTTAAAATATGATACTCCACTTAAGCAACTTGAATATATAAAGGAGGATTTATGAATAAAAATTATAAGTATAAAGTAATAGGAATATTTACTGTCTGCTTATTTTTATTGGTTGTGGGCAGTATGTACTATATAAATTCTTCTTCGGCAAGCACCATAACCGTTTATAAGGAAACGGTTGAAGAAAAACATACAAAAGAAGGCATTATTACATCAAACCAGACACTTATTTATGCAACGGGTGACGGAGAGGCACTATTTAACTGTCAGGAGGGGAAACTTATTACCCCTTATATGAAAATTGCAACTGTATATTCAGGGGATATTGATGATGAAACAAAGGAAAGTTTAAGAGGTCTTAATGATAAAATAGTGTTTGCACAGGCAAATGAGAAGTCGGCTAAAAATATTATAGGCGATATATCTTCAATAAGCCGTGATATAAACAATACAATTTCCGATGTTATGACAATGACCAATGAAAATAATTACGAAGACGTTTATAAAGCAAAGAACGAAATAACAGCCTATAACAAAAAACTGATGGAGTTAAAAGGTCAGAAAGTGGAAGAATACAGCGAGAATATAGAAAGTGAAATTGCAAGGATTGAAGGTTCCCTGAATACATCGAAACAGATTTATAAAAGCACAACTCACGGAATGTTTTCAACAAAAGTAACAAATTTTGATGAACTTTTAACACCTGAAATTGCACATAAGATGACAGTAAGTGAGTATGATAAACTTTTTAAAACTGATATAGAAGAGAATTCAGGCGTTAAGTCGGGCAAAAGTTTTTGCAAAATAATAAATCATTATGAATGGTACGTTGTATCAAAATTTAAAAAAGAAGAAATAGAAGGACTTGAAAAGGGCAGTTTTGTTGAACTTCGTATAATAAACAATTCGGATCATAAGGTAAGCGGTGAAATAACTTATATTTCAGACGAAGTAAAAGGTAATTACGTTGTAGTTATTAAATCAACCAAAAACCTTAATAATATATGGACATCAAACAAAGTGGAATTTGAACTTATAAAAAGCACAAAAACAGGTTTTAAAATTCCTCCTTCATCGGTAGTTGAAAAAGACGGAGTACAGGGAGTATATGTAATAAAAGACAGTGTTTATAAGTTTATAGAAATAAAACCTCTTCTTTACGGAGATAATTTTATTTTGATTAAGGACAGAACAACCGAGGGAGAGCCTGAGGGAAGTAATGTTATTTTATATGATTATGTGGTTGTAAACCCTTCAAATATCAAAGAGGGAGATTTTGCAAATTGATAGAGGAAAATGTTAAAAGAATTAAGGAAGAAATATTTGAAACCTCAATAAAATACGGGAGAAATTATTCGGATATAGAAATAGTAGGAGTAACAAAAACCGTTGAACCTGAAAGAATTTTACCGATAAAGAATGCGGGAATTACTCATATAGGGGAAAACAGAGTTCAGGAATATCTTTACAAATACGATTTTTATAAAGAAAATAATTTCAAACAAAGTATAATAGGCCATCTTCAGACCAACAAAGTCAAATATATAATTGATAAGGTCGATCTTATTCAGTCGGTTGACAGTATGAGGTTAGCACAGGAAATTTCAAAGCAGGCAAAAAAGCATAATAAAACTATGGATATTCTTCTTGAAATAAATATTGCAAATGAAGAGTCAAAGTCAGGTATTTCATTTAATGAAGTTTATGAATTTGCAAGTATGATAAGTGAACTTGACAACATTATAGTAAAAGGTATTATGGCAATTCCGCCGATTTTTGAAAACGAAGTCACAACAAGAGGATATTTTGAAAAATTATATAAAATATATATTGACATTAAGAGTAAAAAAATAGATAATATATATATGGATATTTTGTCTATGGGAATGTCTAAAGACTATCTTTACGCCATAATGGAGGGGTCCAATATGGTAAGAATCGGGACAGGCATATTTGGAAAAAGGTTATAACTATAAATAAATTAAACATAAATTTTAGGAGGAACAAAGTTATGGGAAACTTTTTTAAGAAAACAATGGAGTTTATCGGTCTTTCTGACGAAGAAGAAAACATTGAAGTTGAACCTATAAATGAAATTGAACCGGAAAAGGAAAAGAAGAACGATTCATTTTCAGTTAATCCGAGAAAAAATAAGGTTGTAAATATTCACACAACAACACAACTTAAAGTTGTTGTTTATACACCTAATTCTTTTGATAATGCAAGAGAAATTGCAGATCACTTAAAAGCGAAAAAACCTGTTGTTATAAATTTAGAAAATGTTGAAACAGCAGTTGCAAGAAGAATTATAGATTTCTTAACAGGTGCAGTTTATGCAGTTGACGGAAGTATCCAGAAAATTGCTGACAGAATTTTCTTAATAGCACCATACAATGTCGGTATTATGGGCGGGGACGTTAAAGATGAACTTATGAGAAATAAGATTGTTTTCCCATATAGCAGTAACTAAATATGATAAAAAAGGAAACCGTACTTTTTTATGCTAATGGGGATGATGAAAAAATTCTTCTTTCCCATCTTTACGATAATTATGTAAAAGCTTTTACTAAAAATTATAATACCTATTCGGATTTTTTCTCTGAAGAAAAAACAACTCTTATAAAAACCGCTTTTAGTACTGTGACAAATTTGAGTTTTGATACATATGGCGGATACGAAGGAGCAGAAAGAGTAATTTCTGCTTTTTTGGCGAATGAGGATAACAAAAGATATCCTGTTTTATGTATTGAAATTTCAGGGCGAGGTATTAATAAACTGTCCCACCGTGATTTCTTAGGTGCTCTTATGGGGCTTGGAATAAAAAGGGAAATGGTTGGAGATATTGTCATAGGAGAAAAATGCTATGTGTTCGTAAAAGAAGAGATAGCCGACTACATTCTTTTAAATCTTACAAAAGTGGGAAATTTAGGTGTCAGTGTAGGTTTATATAACGGCAAAGAAATAATAAAAGAGGAACGGTTTGAGATAATATCTTCTACCGTCGAATCTTTAAGGCTTGACCTTATTGTAGCCAGAGGTTTTAATATAAAAAGAAGCGATGCTTCTAAATTTATATCACAGGGTAAAGTCTTAGTTTCGGGAAGAGAAGTTTTATCAAATGACTATAAAGTTAAACAAAATGATAAAATAACCCTTAAGGGAAAAGGCAAAATAGTTTTTTTAGACGAAAATGGAGTTAGTAAAAAAGGCAAAATAATTATTGACATAAAAAGATACATATAAAGGGGGTATATTTATGATTACACCGATAGATATACAAAACAAAGAATTTAAGTCAGGTGCATTCGGTTATAAGAAGAATGAGGTTGATGAATTTTTAAGTATCGTAGGAAGCGAATTTGATGCTCTATACAAGCAAAATATTGCGCTTAACGATAAAATCAATATGTTAAGTGAAGCAATCAAAGAGTATAAGTCAATGGAAACTGCTCTGCAAAGCACTATTGCCACTGCTCAGAATGTTGCAAAGGAACTTGAGTCAACTGCCCGCCTTAAAGCAGAAACTCTTGTCAAGGAAGCAGAAAACAAGGCGGCAGATATTATAATAAATGCAAAAAAAGAAGTGAGCGATATTATAGAACGTCACGAAAATTTAAAACAGCAATATGATATATATAAATTAAAAATAAAAAATACAGTTTCCGAGCAACTTAATATGCTTGAGGAAATATAGAACCGAAAGGATAGAATATAATGGAAAAAGATTACTCACTAACTTTAAATCTTCCCGAAACTGAGTTTCCTATGAGAGGTAACTTACCAAAAAGAGAACCTGAGTTTTTGGAAGAAATGAATAAAAAAGACCTTTATAATAAGTTAATGGAAAAAAATGAAGGCAAACCTTTATTTGTTCTTCATGACGGTCCTCCTTTTGCAAATGGAGATATCCATACAGGTCACGCACTTAACAAAATTTTAAAGGATATTGTCATCAAGCACAAAGCGATGACAGGTTATAAAACACCTTTTATTCCCGGTTGGGATACTCATGGGCTTCCAATCGAAACTCAGGCAATCAAAAAAATGGGTGTAAACCGTTTTGAAGCAGGACCTGTTAAATTCAGAGAAGTATGTAAAGACTTTGCTGAAAGTTATATAAATAATCATATAGAACAGTTTAAAAGACTTGGAGTAATAGGTGACTTTGAGCATCCTTATATTACTTATCAGCCTGAATTTGAAGCAAAACAAATCGAAGTATTTGGCGAAATTGCAAAAAAAGGAATTATCTATAAAGGTTTAAAACCTGTTTACTGGTGCCCTGACTGTCAGACTGCTTTGGCAGAAGCGGAAATTGAATATCAGGAAGATAAAACATACTCAATTTATGTTAAATTCAAAGTAAGTGAAGATGCTAATGATGTATTAAAAGGAATTGACTTATCCGATACATTCTTTGTAATATGGACAACTACTACATGGACTTTGCCAGGTAACGTTGCTATATGCTTAAATAAAGATTTTGATTATGCAGTTTGCAAAACAGAAAAAGGTAATTTAATTGTTGCCAAAGATATGGCAGAAACCGTATTTTCTACAATTGGTATAGAAAATTATGAAATTATTGCAACCTTTAAGGGAAGTGAATTAGAAGGAATATGGTGTGAACATCCGTTCCTTAATAGAAAATCGCTTATTATAAACGGCGACCATGTAACATTAGAGGCAGGTACAGGCTGTGTTCATACTGCTCCCGGATTTGGTATGGATGACTTTTTGGTATGCCAGAATTATAAAGAACTCCCTATTATAGTTTCTGCTGATGATAAAGGCGCTATGACAGATGAAGCAGGGGAATTTGCAGGACTGTCTTATCAGGATGCAAATAAAGCTATTGCTATTAAATTAGATGAAACAGGTTATCTTCTTAAGAGTGTTAAAATAAGCCATCAGTATCCTCACTGCTGGAGATGTAAAAACCCTATCATATTCAGAGCAACTGAACAATGGTTTGCTTCAATTGACGCATTTAAAGAAAAGGCAATTGATGCAATAAGAAATGTTAAATGGGTTCCTTCGTGGGGAGAAGAAAGAATTGCAGGAATGGTTCAGGACAGAGCCGACTGGTGTATTTCCCGTCAGAGAACATGGGGTGTTCCTATTCCTATTTTCTATTGTGAAGAATGTAATAAACCTATTATAAATGAAAAAACAATTGATGCTATAGTTGAATTGTTTAAGGCTGAAGGTTCAAATGCATGGTATTCACTTGATCAGGACGCGTTCTTAAAAGGCTTAGGCGTTAAATGTGAATGTGGATGCGAAAAATTCAAAAAAGAAACCGATATAATGGACGTTTGGTTTGATTCAGGTTCTTCTCACGCATCTGTTATTGGAGAGAGAGAAGGTTTAGATGTATCCGATATGTATTTAGAGGGTAATGACCAGTACAGAGGATGGTTCCAGTCTTCACTTCTTACTGCTGTTGCAACAAAAGGAATTGCACCTTATAAAACAGTTTTGACTCACGGTATGGTTGTTGACGGAGAAGGCAAAAAAATGTCTAAGTCACTTGGCAACGGTATTGACCCGATTAAAGATATCTGCGAAAAAATGGGTGCTGATATTTTAAGACTTTGGGTAACATCTTCTGACTATAAAGCGGATATAAGAATATCTCAGGATATCTTAAAGCAGATTTCTGAAATATACAGAAAGATAAGAAATACTGCAAGATATATCTTAGGTAATATTCACGATTTTGATCCTTCCAGCGATATGGTTGACTTTAAAGATATGTTGGAGATTGATAAATATGCTTTGGTTAAGTTGAACAGTATTACTGAAAAAGCACTTAAAGCGTATGAAGATTATGAATATCATATTTTATATCATACAATTCATAATTTCTGTGTTGTTGATATGTCAAACTTCTATCTTGATATTATTAAAGACAGACTTTATACAGAAAAGAAAGATTCGTTTAAAAGAAGAAGTGCACAGTCTGCTATGTATATAGTGCTTGACTCTCTTGTTAAACTTCTTGCACCTGTTTTGGCATTTACAACTGAAGAAATCTGGGCATCAATGCCTCACACTAAGGAAGATGATACTTACAGTGTACTCTTTAACGATATGCCAAAATTTAAGGAAGAATTAAATGACAAAGATCTTTTAAATAAATGGGAAAGAATTTCAAAAATTAAAGATGCAGTTGCAAAAGGATTGGAACTTGCAAGAGGCGAAAAAATTATCGGTCACTCACTTGGTGCGAGTGTAACATTATATGCAGACGGAGAACTTTACGAATTCCTAAAATCAATCGAAAGTGATTTAGAAACAATTCTTATTGTTTCCAATGTGGAATTAAAAGGTCTTTCGGATGCTTTGGATGCCGTAAGTTCGGAAGACATAGAAGGTTTAAAAATCAAAGTGTCTTCAGCAGAAGGAGAAAAATGCGAAAGATGCTGGATGATTAAAAAATCAGTCGGAGAAAATGACGAACATCCTACACTTTGTGCAAGATGTGCAGACGCTCTAAAATAAATATTAAAAGGGGTTTAAAACACCCCTTTTTTTAAAAACGAGGAAAAAATATGTTATATTTTATAATTATATCTTTAATTTTAGTTTTTGATATTTTTACAAAATATCTCTCATCTTTTTATTTTAAAGTATCGGAAATTGAGGTTATAAAAAACATTCTTTATTTTACTTATGTGGAAAACAGAGGCGCTGCCTTTGGTATAATGCAAAACAAACAATGGTTTTTTATTTTAATAACTTTGATTTTAATTATTGCTATGATACTCTATATTTTAAAGGTAAAACCTCAGGATATACTCTTGAAACTGTCCCTTTCATTTATTATAGGAGGGGGAATAGGCAATCTTATTGACCGTGTCTTTAAAGGGTATGTTGTTGATTTTATTGATTTAAGAATTATAAACTATCCGGTTTTTAATATTGCTGACTGCTTTGTTGTAATAGGTGCAGTGTTGCTGTGTGTATATATATTATTTTCAAAGGAGAAATAACTTGAATAAAATAATTATAAATGTAGCAGATAATGAAAACTTAAGAATTGATAAGTATATTTCCAATCTTTACAGTGAATATACAAGGAATAACATCCAGAATTTAATTGATAATGGTGCTGTAACTGTTAATTTAAAAACAGTAAAATCAAATTATAAAGTCCGTATGGGTGACGAAATAACAGTTGAAATCCCCGAGCCTAAAGAACTTGATATAAAGGCAGAGAATATTCCTCTTGATATTGTATATGAAGATAGTGATATACTTGTAATAAATAAACCAAAAGGAATGGTAGTTCATCCTGCCTGCGGAAACTATGAGGGAACACTTGTAAATGCACTTTTGGGTTATTGTAAAGATTCGTTATCTGAAATAAACGGCATAATACGTCCGGGAATTGTTCACAGAATAGATAAAGACACAAGCGGACTTTTACTTGTTGCAAAAAATAACCGTGCCCATCTTTCCTTAGCAGAACAAATAAAAGAACATTCTGCCAAAAGAGAATATCTTGCACTTGTAATAGGCGAGGTAAAAGAAGACGGAACTGTCAATTTGCCTATAGGAAGATGTGAAAAGGACCGTAAAAAAATGGCAGTTACCTATAAAAATTCCAAAGAAGCAGTAACCCATTATTTTGTAAAAGAAAGATACGAAGGGTATACACTGCTTGAATGTAAACTTGAAACGGGCAGAACTCATCAGATAAGAGTTCACCTGTCCCATATAGGGAAACCAATACTTGGCGATAATGTTTATGGCCCTAAAAAGCAAAAAATAATAATTAACGGGCAAATGCTCCATGCACACAGGATAGAATTTACTCATCCAACGAGTGGCAAGGCGATGTCCTTTACAGCACCGCTACCCAAATATTTTTTGGAAATTTTAGAAAAATTATCGAAAAAAGTATAGACAAGTCAGTATAAAAGTAGTATAATTTATATTGTAAATTAAAAGACCTTTAAATTAGTCCTGTGAGGCTGATAAGGCGATATTATATGGCTATAGTTCTATTCTTTTAAGATCAAGTAATACCGTTTATCAGCAGGATAAACGGTTTTTTTAAAAAGAGGTGGAATAATGGAAAAACTTATTTTGGATAGTGATGGTATAAAAAGGGCGGCTACAAGAATTTCTTATGAAATAATTGAAAAAAATAAGGGTGCGAAGGATATATGCCTTATAGGTATCCAAAGACGTGGTGTATCATTGGCTAAAATGGTAAGAGATAATATAAAAAAGAACGAGGGAATAGATGTTGAACTTGGAATTTTAGACATTACTTTTTACCGTGATGACCTTAGTGTTCTTGATGAGCATCCCGTTCTTAACGGAACAGATATTCCATTTTCAGTTTATGATAAGAAAATAATTCTTGTCGATGATGTTTTATATACAGGCAGGACATGCCGTGCCGCAATAGATGCAATAATGGATTTAGGAAGGCCTAAAATTATTAAGCTTGCTGTTCTTATTGACAGGGGGCACAGGGAACTTCCTATTCATGCAGACTATGTGGGGAAAAATCTTCCTACCTCAAAAAAAGAAGTTGTTCATGTTAAGATGAATGAATATGACGGGGAAGATAAAGTTATTTTAGAGCAGTAAATAAAAAATATAAAAAAGAAATGAGGGGTTTTTATGTCACAAAAATTAAACGATGGCATCTATGATGTCAGAGAACTTGGGCTTGGTAAAACAATTGTATTAGGTTTCCAGCACTTGTTTGCAATGTTCGGAGCAACTGTTTTAGTACCGCTTTTAACAGGTCTTGATGTTGCTACAACTTTACTTATGGCAGGTCTTGGTACATTGTTCTTCCACCTTGTTACAAAAGGTGAAGTTCCTGCATTCTTAGGTTCTTCATTTGCATTCCTTGGCGGATACGGAGCAATTGCACCGATTGCAGGTGCAAACGGGATGACAAATGCTCAGCTTCTTCCATACGCTTGTATCGGTGTTGCATGTGCAGGTCTTGTTTACCTTGTACTTTCAGGGCTTATCAAACTTGTTGGTATCAACAAAGTTATGAAATTCTTCCCACCTGTTGTAACAGGTCCGATTATTATTTCTATCGGTCTTGGCTTAGCAGGAAGTGCAGTAAATAACTGTACTCAGAACTGGTTACTTGCAATTATTGCTTTGACTATTATCATTGTATTTAACATCTGGGGTAAAGGTATGGCTAAAATTATCCCTATTTTACTTGGTGTTTTAGGTTCTTGCTTTGTTGCAGCAGTTCTTGCTCTTTTATGGGGAGAAACAATAGATGTAAACGGCGCATCTTATATTGCACTTTGCGGAAATCCAAGTTTAATACTTTTTGATGTCGGAGCGCTTAATAATTTCCTTAACGCATCATGGATTGGATTCCCGATTAAATGGCAAGGAACAATTTTTGGCGGTGTTGACTGGACAAATACTTCATTAATTGTAAGTTCAATTATTGCAATTATTCCAATTTCACTTGCAACAATGATGGAACATATCGGAGATATTTCGGCAATATCTTCAACAGTTGGTAAAAACTTTATTGCAAAACCTGGTCTTCACAGAACATTAATAGGTGATGGTATTGCTACATCACTTGCATCGTTGTTCGGAGGTCCTGCTAATACAACTTACGGAGAAAATACAGGGGTTCTTGTTTTATCAAAAGTTTATGACCCTAAAGTAATAAGAATTGCAGCACTTTTTGCTATCGTTCTTTCATTCTCTCCTAAATTTGCAGCACTTGTTTCACTTATTCCTACAGCTGTAATCGGCGGTATTTCATTTATCCTATACGGAATGATTTCTGCAGTAGGTGTCAGAAACATTGTTGAAAATAAAGTTGACTTTACAAAGAGCAGAAACTTAATTATTGCTGCAATTATACTTGTATCAGCATTAGGTCTTGGCTCTGCTGCTACATTTACAATCGGTGCAGTTACAATTTCACTTTCTGCACTTGCAGTTGCATCAATATTGGGTATAGTACTTAACATAGTACTTCCCGGCAACGATTACGTATTTGATAAAGAGGACAAGTAGAATTATAATGGGGCGATGTTTAAAAAGTTATTTTTTAAACATCGCCATTTAAAAAGCGAAAGGGGTAAATAAAAATGAAGTTTCCAAAGGATTTGCTTGGAATAAAAGATTTGGATGCAGACCAGATATCAGAAATTTTAAAAACTGCTAAGATAATGAAAGAAATTATTGTTAACAACAATAAAAAAGCTCCGCATCTGCAAGGTAAAACAGTAATTACTCTGTTTTATGAAAACAGTACAAGAACAAGGCTGTCCTTTGAACTTGCATCAAAATATTTAAGTGCCAATGCAGCAAATGTTGCAGTTGCTTCTTCATCTGTTGCTAAGGGTGAATCTTTAATTGATACTGCCCGTACCATAAATATGATGGGAACAGATGCCCTTGTTATAAGGCACGAGTGTGCAGGTGCGCCTCATTTAGTTGCAAAAAATGTAAATGCATCGGTAATAAATGCAGGAGACGGAATGAACGAGCATCCAACTCAGGCACTCCTTGACGCTTATACAATGATTGAACAAAAAGGAAAAATAGAAGGCTTAAAAGTTGCAATCTGCGGCGATGTACTGCACAGCAGAGTTGCAAGAAGTAATATATACTTGCTTAATAAATTAGGAGCAGAGGTTAGTTTATGTGCGCCGACAACCTTAATGCCTCCTGAAATAGAAAAACTTAATGTTAAAACATATACTGATGTAGAAAAGGCGATAAAAGGCGCAGATGTTATTATGGGACTTCGAATTCAGCTTGAAAGGCAGAAAAAAGGATTGTTCCCGTCTATTGATGAATATTCGGACCTTTTCGGTATAAACGAAGAAAGATTAAAACTTGCAAAAGAAGATGCGATAATTCTTCATCCGGGACCTGTTAACAGAGGAGTGGAAATTACATCAGGAATTTATTCACACGAACGTTCATGTATTGATACACAGGTTACAAACGGTGTTGCCGTAAGAATGGCAGTGTTATATTTACTTAGCCGTCGGAGTATCTGACTCCATACGGTTTGAAAACAGAAATTTCCCTTAATATCGCAGAAATTCCTGCGAACATACGAAAGTATAATTCTTGAAATTTCTTTATCTTAATGAAAATTTCTTGTTTTGAAACTCTTCGACCTTAAACGCAGGAAAATTTCTAAGATTTTTGATGCGAAGGACGAAGGAATGCTTGTCGCCTTTCGAGGACGACAAATTAAAAAGATTAAAATTTAACAAGTTTAAGGCGTATGGAGTTTGACACTCCGATGGCTACAAGGAAAGGGCAGGGTGAAGATAAATGAGAACAATAATTAAAAATATAAACTTAATAAACTATGACTCTGAAAATATATGTGATATAATTATAGATAATAAAAAAATTGAAAAGATAGGTAAAAATTTGGGAACTGACGGCTTTGATAAAATAATTGACGGAAGCGGTAAGATTGCTTTTCCGGGACTTTTTGATATTCACTGTCATTTAAGAGACCCTGGTTATGAATATAAAGAAGATATAGAGTCAGGCTCTAAAAGTGCAGCAAAGGGTGGATTTACAGGTGTTCTTGCAATGCCTAATACAAAACCTACAGCTGACAATAAAACTGTTATAGACTATATTTATAAAAAAATAAAAGAAAAAGCGTGCATAAAAGTTTATCAGTCAGGTGCAATCTCCAAAGGATTAAAAGGGGAAGAACTTGCCGAAATGGGAGAAATGCAAAAATCAGGTATAATTGCTGTAACAGATGATGGAAAACCTGTAACTGATTCTTCCTTAATGAAAAAAGCACTTATATATGCTAATATGTTAAATCTTCCTGTAATATCACATGCAGAAGATTTAAGTCTGGTTGATAACGGTGCTATGAACGAAGGATTTATGGCAACATATCTGGGCTTAAGAGGAATAAATAAAGCCGCAGAAGAAACAATGACCGCACGCGATATTTTAATTGCTAAAAATACTAATACTGCTGTTCACATAACCCATGTCAGCACAAAGGGGTCAGTTGAAATAATAAGAAACTTTAAAAAGCAGGGTGTAAAAGTTACCTGTGATACATGTCCGCATTATTTTTCTTTAACTGATAAGATGTGTGACGGATTTAATACAAATGCAAAAATGAATCCTCCTCTAAGAGATGAGGAAGATGTTCTTGCAATAATCGAAGGATTAAAAGACGGAACAATAGATATGATAGGAACCGACCACGCTCCGCATCATATTGACGAAAAAAATCTGGAGTTTGATAAAGCACTAAACGGAATTATCGGTTTTGAAACTGCTTTTAATGTAGCATATAAATATCTTCATAAGGGTGCAGGAATGTCACTTTGTGATATCATAAAACTTATGAGTTACAATCCTAATAAATTCTTAAAACTTGACGGTGGGGAAATAAAAGAGGGCGTTAAAGCAGATTTGGTAATTGCTTCAATCGATAAAGAATACGAGTACAAAGAGGAAGATATTGTATCGAAAAGCAAAAATACGCCGTATATAGGATTTAAGTTTTTAAGTAAAATAGAAAATGTATTTGTTGACGGTAAAGATGTATTGGAGGAAATATAAATGGATTTACTTATTAAAAAGATAATAGAAAAGAAAAACCCTACAGTTGCAGGATTAGACCCTAAGATAGAATACGTGCCGAAATTTATAGTTGATAAATGCTATAAAGAGTATGGCGCGAATTTAAAAGGTGCATCTCAGGCAATCTTAGAATTTAACAAAGGTTTAATTGATGCTCTCTCAGAAGTTGTTCCTGCCGTAAAACCTCAGAGTGCGTACTATGAAATGTACGGGCATTACGGAGAAGAAGTTCTTTTTGAAACTGTAAAATATGCCAAAGAAAAAGGTTTATATGTAATTTTAGACGGAAAAAGAAATGACATAGGTGCAACAAGTGAAGCGTATGCAAATGCATATCTTGGTAAAACAAAAATTAATGACGAAATTTCAGACCGTGCATTTTTTGCTGATTCCTTAACTGTTAACGGTTATCTTGGAACAGACGGTATTGCACCTTTTGTTAACACATTTGACAGTGGAAAAACTATATTTGTACTTGTTAAAACATCAAATAAATCAAGCGGAGAGTTACAGGACTTAGAACTAAAAGACGGAAAGAAAATATATGAAAAAATGGCTGAACTTGTTGATATGTGGGGAAAAGACTCTATAGGCGAGTATGGTTATTCAAAAGTAGGGGCAGTTGTAGGAGCAACTTATCCCGAACAGTTAAAGAGTATAAGAGAATCTAATCCAAACACTTTCTTCTTAGTACCCGGTTATGGCGCACAGGGCGGAGGAGCAGATGATATAAAATATGCTTTTGATAAAGACGGACTTGGTGCAGTTATCAACTCGTCAAGGGGTATTATGTGCGCTTATAAAAAAGGCGACTACAAGGAAGAAGATTATGCTAAAGCAGCGCTTAACGAAGCAATAAGAATGAGAAACGAAATTTCATTTATCAGATAGATTGTGAGGTAAAAAAATGAAAGCAACACTATTACTTGCCGATGGCAGAGAATTTAAGGGTAAGGTAAAAGGAAAAGTTAAAAATGCGCTTGGAGAAGTTGTATTTTGCACATCTATGGTAGGATATCAGGAAATTGTTACTACCCCTGCATATAAAGGGCAGATTGTTCTTCTTACTTTTCCTTTGATTGGAAATTACGGAGTAAATAAAGAAGATGTGTCAAGAAATGGTGCATATTTAGATGGTATTATCGCAAGAGATATTTGCGATTTTCCTAATAACTTCAGGTGTGAAGGAACATTTAACGATTATCTTGAAACTAATGATATAGTAGCTCTTTATGACATTGATACAAGAGCACTTACAAAGCATTTAAGAGATAACGGAACAATGAACGGGAAAATTATTGTAGGCGAATACGGTAGTTTCGATATCAAAAAAGAACTTGAAGAAATAAGAAAATATGAGATTAAAGATGTTGTATCTGAAGTTTCATCAAAAGAAGTTAATGAAATAAATATTGACAGTTCCTCTAAAACCGTTGCAGTATACGATTTTGGTGTAACTGACAGTATTATAGAAAGTTTAAAAAGAAGAAACTTAAATATTAAAATTGTTCCGTATAATTATACTTCTTCCCAAATAGAAAATTTAGGTGTTGACGGAGTTATACTGTCTGACGGACCTGGAAATCCGAATGATTTGAAAGATACTTTGTGCGAAGTTAAAAAACTTTTTGATAAAAAAATCCCAATGTTTGGTATTGAACTTGGGCATCAGATAATGGCTTTGTCACTTGGTGCTAAAACAGGTAAATTAAAATACGGACACAGAGGATCAAGTCAGCCTGTTAAAGATTTGGATACAGGAAGAACTCATATTACAACGCAAAATCATGGATATGTTGTAGAAGAATGTGTTGAGAGTGAAATGATAGTTTCTCACATAAATATAAATGATGATACGGTTGAAGGAATCATATATAAAAACTATCCTGCGTTTTCAGTTCAATTCCATCCTGAAAGCAGTGAAGTAAATAAAGACACTTCTTACTTATATGACAATTTTGTAAAATTAATGGGAGGATACGAAAATGCCTAGAAAAGAGAATATTAAAAAAGTTTTGGTTATCGGTTCAGGTCCCATTATTATAGGTCAGGCAGCAGAGTTTGACTATGCGGGAACACAAGCCTGCCGTTCTTTAAAAGAAGAAGGATTAGAAGTTGTTTTAATCAATTCAAACCCTGCAACAATTATGACTGATTCCAATATAGCAGACCATGTATATATAGAACCTTTAAATGTTGAAACAGTAAAAAGAATTATCCTAAAAGAAAAGCCTGACAGCGTTCTTCCTGCACTTGGAGGGCAGACTGGTCTTAATCTTGCAATGGAACTTGCAGAAGAAGGATTTTTTAGTAAGCACAATATTGAACTATTAGGAACAAATGTTGATTCTATTAAAAAAGCTGAAGACAGACAGGCGTTTAAAGATACTATGGAAAGCATAAATCAACCATGTATTGCATCTAAGGTTGTAAATACTTTGGAGGATGCACTTGATTTTGCTGCGGAAATAGGTCTTCCTGTAATAGTAAGACCTGCTTATACATTGGGTGGCACAGGTGGTGGTATTGCATACACTGAAGAAGAATTAAGGGAAATAACAATAAATGGTTTAAGACTTAGCCGTGTTACTCAGGTATTAATTGAAAAATGTATATCCGGCTGGAAGGAAATAGAGTTTGAAGTATTAAGAGATGCAAAAGATAATGCGATTACTATATGCAGTATGGAAAATATTGACCCTGTTGGTGTTCATACAGGGGACAGTGTTGTTGTGGCACCTGCTTTAACTTTGGCAAACAAAGAATATCAGATGCTTCGCTCTGCTGCATTAAATATTATATCTGCCTTAAAAATTGAAGGTGGATGTAATGTTCAGTTTGCTCTTAACCCTGAAAGTTTTGAATATGCGGTAATTGAGGTTAACCCGAGAGTAAGCCGTTCTTCTGCTTTGGCGTCTAAAGCAACAGGCTTCCCTATTGCAAAGGTAACATCAAAAATTGCGATAGGATATACTTTGGATGAAATTGTTAATGCAGTTACCAAGAAAACTTATGCATGTTTTGAACCAACTGTTGACTACTGCGTTATAAAATTTCCTCGTTTCCCGTTTGATAAATTTGTTAATGCTAAAAAAGCACTTGGCACACAAATGAAAGCAACAGGGGAAGTAATGTCTATATCAAATAACCTTGAAAGTGCACTTTTAAAGGCAGTAAGGTCTTTAGAGATAGGTACAAAGCATTTATGGCTTGAAGCATTTGACGAACTTTCCGATGAAGAAATAAGAGCAAAGATTTTTACAATGGATTATGAAAGAATTTTTGCAATCTGTGAAGGTTTAAGAAGACATATAGTTACTATAGACGAAATTTCTGAAAAAATAAAAATGGATTTATTCTTCTTAAAGAAATTTAAAAATATCATTGATATGGAAGAAAAAATCAAAGAAGATTTATCAGAAGAAACATATATCGAAGCAAAGAAAATGGGCTTTTTAGATGAAATAATAGAAAAAATTTCAGGTGAAAAAGTTGAATTTTCAAAAGATGCAGTATATAAAATAGTTGATACATGTGCGGGTGAATTTGAAGCAGAAACACCTTACTTTTATTCTACTTACGATGACGAAACCGAAAGTGTAAGAACTGATAAGAAGAAAATTCTTGTGCTTGGTTCAGGACCTATAAGAATAGGTCAGGGTATAGAATTTGACTATTGTTCAGTTCATTGCGTATGGGCATTAAAGGAAGAAGGCTACGAAACAATTATTGCAAACAATAACCCTGAAACTGTAAGTACTGACTTTGATACTGCCGATAAACTATATTTTGAACCTTTAACAAAAGAAGATATGAAACATCTTGTAAATACAGAAAAGCCTGACGGAGCAATTGTTCAGTTCGGTGGTCAGACTGCTATTAAACTTACCAAAGCACTTACTGAACTTGGCGTTGAAATATTGGGAACAAAATTAGAAGATATCGATGCTGCGGAAGACAGGGAAAAGTTTGATGAGATATTAGAAAAATTAAATATCAAACGTCCAAAAGGCGATACAGTATTTACAGAAGAAGAAGCCATTAAAGTTGCAAATGAACTTGGCTATCCTGTTTTAGTACGTCCTTCTTACGTTCTTGGCGGTCAGGGTATGGAAATTGCATACTGTGATAACGATATAAAAGAATTTATGAAAATTATTACATCTCAGTCTGAACTTAAAGAACATCCGATACTTATTGATAAGTACTTACTCGGTAAAGAAGTTGAAGTAGATGCAATATGCGATGGAGTGGATATTTTAATTCCGGGTATTATGGAACACGTTGAAAGAGCAGGTGTTCACTCAGGGGACAGTATTTCGGTTTACCCTGCAAAATCTATATCGCCGCGTCTTAAAGAGGTTATATATAACTACACAAAGGCACTTGCGATGGCACTTAATGTAAAAGGCTTGGTTAATATTCAGTTTGTTATCTATGATGATGAAGTATATATTATCGAAGTAAATCCTCGTTCTTCAAGAACCGTTCCTTATATAAGTAAAGTTACAACTGTTCCAATGGTTGACCTTGCAACAAAAGTAATTTTAGGAACACCTCTAAAAGATTTAGGGTATGGAACAGGTATATATAAAGAAAGCGAATATTCCTGCGTGAAAGTGCCTGTATTCTCTTTTGAAAAACTTCACGGTGTTGATGCGACACTCGGCCCTGAAATGAAATCAACAGGCGAAGTTTTAGGTATTGCTAAAACCTTTGACGAAGCACTTTATAAAGGTGTTGTTGCATCGGGAATAAAAGTTAAAGATAAGGGCAAACTGTTTATATCTGTAAAAGATAATGATAAACAGGAAATAATTGATATAGCGTCTTTATATGATATGTTAGGCTATGACATTTACGCAACAAGCGGAACAGCGAATGTTCTTAATAATCACTTTATAGCTGCAAGTGTTGTAAAGAAAATTGCAGACGGCGAAAACAATGTTATAGATATTATGGGTAAAAATGGTTTTGATATTATTATCAATACACCTACAAGAGGAAGAAAAGAAGAAACTGACGGTTTTAAAATAAGAAGACTTGCAGTTGAACATGGTATTCCATGTTTCACATCTTTGGATACTGCAAAAGCAGTAGGTAAAATTCTTCTTGATAAGAACTTAAAGAAAAACGAAACGTCAATTATTGATATAACAACAATATAGGAGTCGATTTTTATGGCTATAAGCGAAGTTATAAATGCCGAAATACTTGGTAAAAAAGAAATTGCAAAAGATATTTTTGAATTTATCATTGATGCTGATAACAAACTTGGAAAAGCAAAAGCAGGGCAGTTTATTCACTTAAAGTGCGATAATTCGGTTTTTTTAAGAAGACCTATAAGTATCTCGGAAATAAAAAACAATACTTTAAGATTTATTTTCCAGATAAGAGGTAAAGGAACTTTAGCCTTATCAAAATTTAAAGTAGGCGACAAACTTAATATTTTAGGTCCATTGGGAAATGGATTTTCAGTAGATAAAGAGTATAAAAACCCTGTTGTAATTGGTGGAGGTATTGGTATATACCCACTTCTTGAAACTGCTAAGAAAACAGGTGCAGATGCAATTTTAGGCTTCAGAAACAAGGATTTTGTTACACTTGAAGAAGATTTTAAGAAAGTTTGCAAAAATGTTTATATTACTACTGATGATGGCAGTTACGTAAGAAAAGGTCTTGTTACAGATGTTTTAAAAGAAGTGATAAAAGAAAAAGAGGTAGATGCAATATTTGCCTGCGGACCGATGCCTATGCTTAAAGCAGTAAAAGAAATAGCTGAAGAAAATAATATATTTTTGGAAGTATCTTTAGAAGAAAGAATGGGATGTGGGATAGGTGCCTGCCTTTGCTGTGCAACACCTGTTAAAGACAGTGAACTTGAAGAAGGCTATACTTATGCGCATGTATGCAGTCACGGGCCCGTATTTAATGCAGATGAGGTGATATTATAATGAGTATTTTAAAAACTTCGATTTGCGGTGTGGAATTTAAAAACCCTGTAATAACAAGTTCGGGAACATTTGGTTTCGGAACTGAATATAACAGATATTATGATGTTTCAAAGTTAGGCGGAATATGCTTAAAAGGTTTGACACTTAAAGCACGTCAGGGAAATCCTCCTAAAAGAATTGCTGAAACACCTATGGGGATACTGAACAGTGTCGGTCTTCAGAATCCGGGTGTTGAAACTTTTTGTAAGAATATGCTTCCGTTTATAAGAAAGTTTGATACTAACCTTATTGCCAATATTTCAGGAAATACAATTGAAGAATACTGTGAGATGGTAGAAATTCTGTCCGATTCATCTATCGATATGATAGAAATGAATATATCCTGCCCGAATGTTAAAAAAGGCGGTCTTAATTTTGGAACAGATCCTAAAATGGTAGAAGAAATTACGTCAGAAGTTAAAAAGCACTGCAAAAAACCTCTTATTGTAAAACTTACACCTAATGTTACCGATATCACAGAAATTGCAAAATCTGCTGAATCAGGTGGTGCAGATGCCTTGTCTTTAATAAATACTCTTCTTGGTATGAAAATAGATATTAATACAAGACGCCCTGTACTTTATAATAATATGGGTGGGCTTTCAGGGCCTTGTATAAAACCTGTTGCAGTAAGAATGGTATGGCAGGTAAGAAATGCTTGCAAACTACCTATTATCGGTATGGGTGGTATTTCTAATTGGGAGGATGCAGTTGAGTTTATGATGGCAGGGGCTGATATTGTTTCTGTCGGTACTGCAAACTTTATTGATCCGTTTGCACCGCTTAATATTGTTTCAGGGTTAGAAGAATACGTAAAGAAAAATAATCTTGAAAGTATTTCCGAAATTGTCGGAACAGTTATCCCTAATGGGAAGTAACGCAGTTGATACTCAATTGCATAGGTATGAATTCTTATGAATTCTCGATATGTATTTTAGACTCGATATGTGCTGACGTACTCGATATGTCACCTTGTGGCAACGAGAGTTAATAGCATATCGAGTTTTACTGTAGGCACTCGGGAGCCAAAACCCCTTATGCCTAAAATTTGTTAAATTTTAATCTTTTCAACTTGGCGTCCTCGTAAGGCGACGGCCTGACATCGTCCTTCGCATTGAAAATCTTAAAAATTTCCCTGCATTTAAGGTCGAAGAGTTTAAAATTAAGAACATCACGAAAAACTAACAAACTAAAAGTTTGAGTTTTTCGGATAACCTTGTTATGTTAATACATAATAAGAAATTTTGTTTTAGACAAATAAATTTTAAGGATAATACTTTCGTATATTCGCAGGAATTTGTGCAGTATAAAGCGAAATTTCTAATTTTAAACCATAAGGTGTTCGACTCCCGAGTGTCTAGCCATAATCAACAGTATCCGAACTCGTTTCTCTATATATTTTTAGTGCCAAATGTTCTAAAAAGCCTTGACAATATCGCATATTGTCTGCATTTTTTAAAACATTTTTCATCAAAAAATATTATAGACAAATCATGGACTTTAAGTTATAAAATTTTTCTTAATCAAGGCGAAAGGGTGAAGGAATATTAAAATATTTCAAGCCCGACAACGATGAGTAAGGAAAATTTTATATCTTAAAGCGGGTTCGTATGCTGTTGGTTGTGGCTAAGGTATAGCGTCCTCAACGAACCCTTAAACGAGAATTCGTATGCAAGCAAACTTTAGTTTTCATATCGACAAAATAATATAGAAATTTGAGTTTTCATATAAAGAAACTTTATGTTTTATTTCTCATTTGGAAACGAAAAAAGGAGAGTATTTATGAAAAAATGGTTGTCGGCTATTTTGGTATGTTTGATGTATATTGCTTCTTGGAACTTTGTCAATGTATCTACTCAGGCTATGAATGCCGGGAGCGGATTTTTAATTGAGTTTAACGGAGAATCTACAGATTGTACTTCTGTTATTTATAACGACACACACTATGTTCCAATGAGGAAAGTTTTTGAAAAAATGGGAGCAACTGTATTTTACAGAAATCGCGACGGTCAGATTCTGGCTTTGACGCGTGACGGGGATATGATACGTCATATAGCCGGAGAAAATAGTATCATTGTTAACAAAGAACAAAAAACATTTGAAATTTCTTCTGTTTTGAATAATAATGAAACATACATTCCCATAGATATGCTCTCGGTTGCTCTTGTGCCTGATGGAATTTCGTATGATAATCAACATCTGAACATTCAAAAGCACCTGTTTGACAGCGAATATCACAAAGTGGTTAAGGATGTATTGGATCTGTCCTGGCTCAGTAATTTTCATCCGGAAAAATTTCAAAGATACATAGATTATCATGCCAAAATGTCTGCTTACAATATACATGATGTCATTATCAGAGTAAATCTGGGCTTGGATTATCCTTTTTATGAAAATGTAATCACGATTGAACAACCGTATGAACTTTTGGTTTTGGTGAATAAGTATAATAAATTACCTGCAGATTTTACACAGTATAATCTTGTAAATATGGATAGGAAATATACTGTAAATGATGGAAAACAGTATTTACTTGCGGGTGTGGCTTACGAATATTATGTCCTAATGTCAGATGCTGCACGAAAAGAAGGCCTTTCGATGAAGGTTGTTTCAGCATACAGAACAGAAAACTATCAAAGAGGTCTATACAATAACAAATTAAAAACAGTAGGAACAGTGTATGCCGACAATTATTCGGCAAGACCCGGGTTTTCGGAACACCAGACAGGTTTAGCTGTTGATATAAATTCCACAAGAACTGTGTTTGAATATTCGGCTGAATTTAAATGGTTGCAAAAACACGCACACGAGTATGGTTTTATTATGAGGTATCCAAAAGGGAAAGAATGGATTACAGGATACTCCTATGAGCCATGGCATTATCGCTTTGTTGGCACAGAAGTGGCAAAGATTATATACGAAGAAGATATAACTTATGAGGAGTTTTATGCAAACTATGTATCTGCAAAAGAATTCAAGTAGAATAATACTGAAGTCTGCCTGATTGTTTCATTTAGTCTGCATATCAAAAAAAATTTTGTCACGGACTTTACAAAATCATATAAAGATTTTATCAAAAAAATTTGTTTAGAGTTATTCTTAAATTAAATCATCTCTTTTAGGGTTATACATTTTTGTTGCAACATTATAAAATTTTTGCATAGCAGAGGTGAACGCTTTGTTACTGTGATACCATACAAGTCCGAGTTTTCTTTTTTCTGCAGGGTGTTTGATTTTAGAAAAAGTTACATTTGATAAATTACATTCTTTTGCGGCACGCATTGTAGTAATGCTGATGCCGTATTTTTTTGATACCATTAAATCACGTAATGTATAGTCACAAGTCATAATAGTTTTTGGTATAATACCTGCCTTTTTCCACAAATAGTCGATAAATTGCTGAAGACTGGTATTTGAGTTAAGATTTATAAAGTCTTCATTTTTACATTCTGAAAGTGATATTTGTTTCTTGTTTGCAAAATGATGAGATTTATTCATAAGAATAACCATATCATCTTCATATAAAGTTATATATTCAATTTTTGACATATAGTTTTTTTCTATCTGATTTATGCTTCCAAGATAAAAGTCTATTTCTCCCGATACAATACTTTCATAGTAATTATTTTCTTCAATAGAGCTTATATGAACTTTAATCTCAGGATGAGCATTTTGAAAACATTCAATAAGTTCGTTCCACATATATGGGCTTAGTACTCCAAGATTTAAAGCCAGGTTATCATTTTTTTTAATTCTGGCAATTTCCCGTCTGCCGTTCTCAAGTGACAAAAATGCATCTTCAACATATCCTTTGAATATTTTGCCGTAAGGGGAAAGGACTATGTTTCTCCCGTTTCGTAAAAATAATTCTGCACCAAGATCCTTCTCAAGTTTTTTTATGGTTGCACTCAAAGCAGGTTGGGAAATGTGAAGTATGTCTGCGGTGCGGGATACGTGCTGATATTTTGCAAGTTTCAGAAAATATTGAAGTTGTAATAAATCCATATAACCTCCATAATATATAAATAAAAAGTTATAAATATATATATAATTATATATTTGTTTTTATGAAAAGTCAATAGTATAATTAATATATTATGACTATATTTATGCGGAGGTTATTTATGAACGAACGAAAAATAAGAATCGGAGTTGATGTCGGGGGAACAAATACCGATATATGTGCTATCGATGAAGCAACTGGCAAACTAATGGTTTATAAATTGCCATCATCTCTTTTTGATCAGTCAGCGGCAGTTGTTGAAGGTATTAATGCTATAGCAGATGAATATGGATTTTGCGGTAGTGATGTAAGTCGCTTTATTCATGGAACAACTGTTGCAACAAATGCAATTCTGGAAGCCAGAGGTGCTAAAACCGCTCTTATTACAACAAAAGGGTTCAGAGATTTGCTCGAAATTGGGCGTCAGAGAAGACCGGATTTATACAATTTGCAAACAGATAAGGCACCTGTACTCGTAAGCCGTGATTTAAGATATGAAGTAAATGAACGCATAGATTATAAAGGTGAAGTTATAACTGAAATTGATGAGGAAGAAATCGAAAATATAGTAAAAGAAATTCGTGACAAAGGGGTAGAAGCCATTGCAATTATGCTTCTTAACTCATACATAAATCCTAAGAATGAAAATAAAATAAATAAGGTTATTAAAAAACATTTTCCACAAGCTTTTCTGACTTCTTCAGGGGATTTATCCAAACAGTTCAGAGAATATGAGCGTCTTTGTGGTACTGTTATAAATTCATTTGTAGGTCCTGAAGTTAAAAAATATATGAATAATCTGAAAAAGACACTAGAAAAATCAGATATTCACAAAATATATATAAATCACTCAAACGGTGGACTTATGTCCATTGATGAATCTGTTAAATATCCTGTTAAAACCGCATTATCCGGTCCGGCAGCAGGTGTTGTTGGAACGCGTTATATAACAGAACTGATAGGAGAGGACAATCTTATTACAGTTGATATAGGAGGAACAAGTACAGATATCAGTCTTGTAATTGACGGAAAATTTGAATCTTCAGATGAAAAGGCAATAAGCGGTTATCCTGTGCGAATTCCATCTATTGATATTTCTACCATAGGTGCAGGCGGAGGAAGTATTGCATGGGTAGATAACGGTGGCGTACTGAAGGTCGGACCTCAGAGCGCAGGCTCAAGTCCTGGACCTGCTTGTTATGGGCAAGGTGGAGAAAATCCGACAATTACTGATGCCAGAGTTGTATTGGGACATCTTAACAATAAAACTTTATTAGGCGGAAGATTGCCAATAGATGCGCAGCTGTCTAAAAAGGCAGTGCAGAAAATTGCTGATATTATCGGAATGGGATTAACTGAAACAGCAAGAGGTATTATTCAGATAAGTAATTCAAATATAGTAAAAGAAATTAAAAACGTTACTGTTTCAAAAGGTTATAATCCTTCTGAACTATGTCTTGCGGCATTTGGTGGTTCAGGTCCGCTGCATGCAGCAGAACTAATCGAAGAAATGTCAATAAAAAAAGCACTCATTCCTAAAACACCTGGTCTTCTTGCTGCTTATGGATTGTTAACAGAGAATATGCGCCGCGATTTTGTGCAGACATGTGTAATGAATTTGTCTGAAAATTGCGAAAAAATCCTGATAGAGCAAATGGAAAAACTAAAAGAAGAAGCGGACGTCTGGTTTGAAGAAGAAAACATCAGCGAACATCTTCGAAAGAAAAGTTATTTTCTTGATATGCGATATAAAGGTCAGAATTATGAAATTCGTGTATCAGTAAATGAAAATGAACTTTCATGCGCTGAAAAACTGATAAAAACTTTTAAATCGGCTTATGAACGTTTGTATTCTTTTAGTACCGATGATACCGTTCAGATTGTTAATTTTGGATTATCTGCAACCGGTGATATAGTTTATCCTGTTATCAAAGAAGATGATTATATGGGAGAAGATCCTAAGTCAGCCATTATAGGCACAAGAAAAGTATATGGTGACAATGGAGAAGCCTGCGATTATACCTTATATGACAGAGAAAAATTACATAATGGAAATATCATATACGGTCCTGCTATAATTGAACAGATGGACAGTACTACCATAGTGTTTCCAAATCAAAAGGCAACTGTTGACAAATATCTCAATATGATTATTGAGCGCGGGTAAAAGGGGGCGGATAGAATGAAGAAGATAAATCCTGTTACTTTAGAAATAATTTCAAATGCTGTTACTTCTATAGCAGAGCAGATGGGTGTTATACTTGCAAAAACGGGTTACAGCACAAACATCAAAGAACGAAAAGATCTATCGGTGGCTGTTTTCAGTCCTGAGGGCAAACTTCTTTCTCTTGCGCAGCATATTCCCTTGCATTTTAGTTCATTATCGGGCGCGATTGACGTGCTTTTAAAAAAATATAAGCCGGAAGAAATATATGACGGAGATGTTTTTATAGCTAATGACCCTTATACAGGGGGAGGTTCTCATTTACCTGATATTGTTTTAGTAAAACCTGTTTTCTATAAAGGGAAACTTGCAGCATTTATGGTTAACACCGGACATCACGCCGACAGGAGCAGAAAAGGAACTACAATTTATGACGAGGGTCTTAGAATTCCTCTTGTCAAACTATATAATAAAGGTGAAATTGTCAGTGATGTTTTAGAACTTATTATGCTTAATTTTCAGATGAAATATGAGCGTAAAGGGGACTTGAATGCTCAGATTATAACCAATCAATTCGGTGCCGAAAAATTTGCGGAACTGATTGATAAAATTGGTTTTGATACATATGAAGCATTTTGTAAAAAATGGCTTGAATATGGCGAAAAAAAGGCTCGTAAGGCAATTGAGGATTTGCCTGACGGCGAATATCTTTTCGAAGACTATATGGATGATGACGGTATAGGCGGCGAAAGTGTTTTAATTAAACTTAAACTTATTGTTAAGGGCGATAACATTACATTTGATTTTACAGGTTCTTCGCCTCAGAACAAAGGCCCGCATAACTGCGTTGAATGTGCGCTTAAGGCGACTGTTTATTATTCTTTAATGGCTATACTCGATCACACAATTCCTGCAAATTCAGGGTTTTTTGACAGTATTAATGTAGTTGCAAAAGAGGGAAGTATAGTATGTGCGAGTGAACCTGCCCCAACTTCTGACCGTGAGTCCACTACACAACGAATAGCAGATGTAATTTTTGGCGCGTTTTCTAAAATAAATCCCGAAATGGTAACTGCTGCAGGAAATGGCGCAATGAGTTACTTTTCTTTTTCAGGATATGATAAGAGAACAGAACAGCCATATGTATATGTGGAAACAATTGGCGGAGGCAGCGGAGCACGGTTTAACAAAGATGGACTTGATGCTGTTCATGTGCATATGACAAACACTTCAAATCTTCCTGTAGAAGCACTGGAAATGGAATATCCTCTTATGGTTGAAAAATATGCTTTATCTGAAAATAGTTGTGGCGCAGGGAAATATCGTGGAGGTCTTGGTATAATAAGAACGATAAAAATTACTTCCGATAGTTCCGATACCATGCTCGTCAGCGCATCAACAGAACGAAGTAAAATTCGACCATGGGGACTGGCAGGCGGAAAAAGCGGGGGTAATGCCTCAATAAAAATATACAGAGATAACGAAACTATTCTTGATAATCCAAAACCAAGAAATATACAACTTAAGGAAAATGATGTTATCGAAATGATTACTGCCGGTGCCGGTGGATACGGAGATGTATCCATGCGTGATAAGAGTATTTTAGAAAAGGAATTAAGAGAAGGCATAATTGATGAAAACTGGCTAAAAGAGGCAGGATGCCTTGATTAATAAACCTGTATAAGAATAATCACCGTTTGCTATGCAAACGGTGAAAATATTTTAAGCACTTTTTCACAAAGTTTTTTTAAAAAACTTCTTTTTAAAAAACTTTCATATGTTAAAGAAGTGCTTTTTTCAACATCTTTTAAAAAGGCGTTTATGTTTGTTAGTGCAAAATCTTTATCATAAATAAATGCATTAACCTCATAGTTTAATGAAAAACTTCTTATATCAAAATTGCTCGTTCCTATTGATGTAATTTCACAATCAGTAATAATAGTTTTAGAATGTAAAAATCCATCGTGAATATAAAATTTTACTCCGCATTTTAAAAGTTCTTCAATATGCGACAAAGTTATATAATAAATATATTTTTTGTCAGGTTTTCCCGGTATCATAATCCTTACATCAACTCCTGACAGCGATGCCATTTTAAGACTTGCTTTTAAAGAATTATCAGGAACGAAATAAGGTGTTTGTATATAGATGCTTTTTTTGGCATTATTTATCATTTTAAGAAAGGAAAGTTTAATTTCCTCTTTTTTTGTTTCAGGATTTGAGGAAATAATCTGCATACATTTGTTGCCGCAAAAATTATATTCGGGGAAAAAAGAATTGTAATTTTCTTTACTTAGTCCTTTATTGGTGTTTACAAGGTCATTTAAAAATCTTGCCTGAAGGGAATAAACAGAAGAACCTGTAATTTTTAAATGGGTATCTCTCCATGGAGAGGGTTTTTTTAGTCCCATGTATTCAAGCCCGATGTTCATTCCTCCTATATAACCGATTTTACCATCTATAATTGCTATTTTCCTGTGATTTCTGTTATTTACCCTCAGTACACCTATAGGTCCTAAAAATCTGCAAACATTTCCTCCTGCTTCTATAAGTGGTCTGAACATTCTCATTGTTGTCTTAAAACTTCCCAGTTCGTCATATAAAAGGTTTACTTTTACACCTTCTTTGGCTTTCTTGCAAAGCAGATTTATAAAATCTCTTCCAAGCCTGTCATTTCTGATTATAAAATATTCAATATTCACAGAATGTCTGGCATTTAAAATATCGTAAAATAAACTTTTGTATTTTTCTTTTGCGTCAGTAAATAATACAAGAGAGTTATCTTTTGAAAAAATACTTTCTCCGTTTATAAGATTAAAAAGGATTAAATCACGATTTTTTCTTACAGTTTCGTTTTTTTCTTCTAAAATATCTTTCTTGTTTATAAGTAAATAATCATAAAAGGGGATAAAACTCATAATTTTCTCACTCTTTTTTTTAATTTATTATTGTTTTTTAAAAAGTTTTATATTAAAATAAATAATGGAAATAGATTTTTTATAAAAAAGGAAAGAAATAAATGAAAAAATTATTAAAACGAATTGCAGCCGTTAACGATCTGTCAACATTCGGTAAATGTTCTTTGACTGCAGTAATACCGACCTTATCTTCAATGGGTTATGAAGTTTGCCCCATTGTTACATCATATCTTTCATATCATACAGGTTTTTTGGAACCTGCAAATTTTGATTTATCTTATACAACAAAAGATATAATAGAAAAGCTTAAAAATCTAAATGTAGAATTTGATGCAGTTTTCACAGGCTATATTCCAACAGTGGAGCAGATGGAAACTGTAAAACAATTTATTATAGAAAACAAAATTAAAGGAAACCTTATTCTTATTGATCCTGTTTTAGGCGATGACGGAAAGTTATATACATATTTTGATAATAATACAGTGAAAAAAATGAGAGAATTATGCCTGTATGCAGATATTATAACACCTAATTATACGGAAGCCTGTTTTCTTGCAAATCTTCCTTATAAAGAAAAAATCACAAGAGAAAATGCACGAACACTTATAGACAGGATAAATGCAATGGGAATAGCAAATAAAATAATTATAACATCTGCCCCCATTGATGATAAAAACTGTATGATAGTTTCAGAACTTGGCGAAATGGAAATAGTGGAATGTGAATATGTAAAAGGTGAGTATTGCGGAGCAGGAGATGTGTTTTCTTCACTTGTTTTAGGCGAGTATTTAGGCGGTAAAAACATTCTCGACTCTGCAAATTGCGCTCATGAAATTTTAACAGAAATTATTAAGGAAACCTACAATATGGGAGGAACATGGGAACAAGGTTTAGTTTATGAAAAATTCTTTAAATTTAGAGAAAAAATAAATTGACAAACCTAAAATGTTATGGTAAAATGTTCTATGGTCGATATTCTTGGTTTAGTGCAGTATTACTGCACTTTGGGATAAAGCGGATAATTTCCGCACACCTTTGACCCTTTACTAAGATATCTGATAAATATAAAAAGGAGGTAAATTATTATGCTTAAAGAAAGAAAGCAGGAACTTATCACAACTTATCAATTAAAAGACGGTGATACAGGTTCTCCGGAAGTTCAGATTGCTATATTAACTGAAAGAATCAATCATTTAACAGAGCATCTTAAAACTCACAAAAAAGACCACCACTCAAGAAGAGGTCTTTTAATGATGGTTGGTAAAAGAAAAAATCTTTTATCTTATCTTATGAAAAAAGATATTGAAAGATACAGAGCAATCATTGAAAAGTTGAACATCAGAAAGTAGTTTTAAAGGGGCAAATATGCCCCTTTAATAATATTTAAAAATTTACAGGGGAGAAGATAGGGTTATAGCAATTAGATATGTGTTTTAAAAAAAGAATATATATCTAACTGCTAAAACCCAAACTCCCGAAAGGAGAAAAATATGTTTAAAGTTTATGAAACAACATTGGCAGGGCGTCCTTTTATTGTTGAAACAGGTAAAATGGCAGGATTGTCAAACGGCTCATGTCTTGTAAGATATGGGGAAACTGCAGTTTTAGTAAATGTAACTGCATCACAAAAACCAAGAGAAGGAATTGATTTCTTCCCTCTTAACGTTGACTTTGAAGAAAGATTATATTCAGTTGGTAAAATTCCTGGTTCTTTTATGAAAAGAGAAGGAAAACCTACTGACAAAGCAATTCTTACATCAAGACTTATTGACAGACCGATGCGTCCACTATTTCCTAAAGACTTAAGAAACGATGTTTCCATCGTTGCAACAGTTATGAGTGTTGAACAGGATAACTCTCCTGAAATTGCCGCTATGAACGGTGCAGCACTTGCAGTTGCAATTTCGGATATTCCGTTTAACGGACCAATCGGTGCAGTTAATATGGGTATATGTGACGGGGAATTCGTAATAAATCCAACAAGCGCACAAAGAGAAATTTCTACTCTTAATTTAACAGTTGCCGCATCAAGAGAAAAAATTGTTATGATTGAAGCAGGCGCTAAAGAAGTAAGCGAAGAAGATATGCTAAAAGCAATCGAAATCGCTCATGAAGAAATTAAGAAGATGTGCGACTTTATCGATATGATAGCAAAAGAAATCGGTAAAGAAAAGTTCTCATATGAATCAATCGATGTTAACCATGATTTATTTGATGATGTTGAGAAAAAATTTGCAGAAGATGTTAAAAAAGCACTTGTTATTATCGAAAAATCAGAAAGAGATAAAGCAATCGGCGTAATTACCGATGCAGCAGTTGAAGCATTTAAAGAAAAATACGAAGAAATCATTGAAGCTGAAATCGGCGAAGTAATGTATAAACTTCAAAAGAAAATAGTAAGAGCATGGTTAAAAGATGAAAGAAAAAGAGTTGACGGCAGAGGAATGGATGAAATAAGACCTCTGTCTGCAGAAGTTGACCTTCTTCCTCGTCCTCACGGCTCAGGTATGTTTACCCGTGGTCAGACTCAGGTTCTTTCTATAGTAACATTGGGACTTTTATCCGATATGCAGAAATTAGACGGAATTGACGAAGAAAGTTCAAAAAGATACATCCATCACTATAACTTCCCAAGTTATTCAGTAGGGGAAACAAAACCATCACGTGGTCCGGGAAGACGTGAAGTAGGTCACGGTGCTTTAGCTGAAAGAGCGTTAGAACCTGTTATTCCTTCCGAAGATGTGTTCCCATATTCTATAAGAGTTGTATCTGAAGTTTTATCTTCAAATGGTTCAACTTCTCAGGGAAGTATCTGTGGATCTACTTTAGCATTAATGGCTGCAGGTGTTCCGATTACTGCTCCTGTTGCAGGTATATCGTGCGGTCTTATTACTGATGATAACGGTTTTGCAACAATGGTAGATATTCAGGGCTTAGAAGACTTTTACGGAGATATGGACTTTAAAGTAGGTGGTACTAAAAAAGGTATTACTGCTATTCAGGTTGATATCAAAGTTGATGGTTTAACAATGGAAATAATAAAAGAAGCACTTGAAAAAACCAAGAAAGCAAGATACTACATTTTAGACGAAGTAATGTTAAAAGCAATTCCTGAAGTAAGACCTGAACTTTCAAAATATGCACCAAAAATTATGACAATGCAGATTGATGTTGATAAAATCAGAGATGTTATCGGCTCAGGCGGTAAAGTGATTCAGAAAATTATTGCTGATACAGGTGTTAAAATTGATATTGAAGATGACGGAAGAGTATTTATCGCTGCTAATGATACCGAATCAGGAAATAAAGCAGTTAAAATAATTGAAGGCATTGTTAAAGAAATAGAAGTTGGCGAAGTTTATACAGGTAAAGTTACAAGAATTATGGATTTCGGTGCTTTTGTTGAAGTTCTTCCTAATAAAGAAGGCCTTTGTCACATTTCAAAACTTGATTTTAAACGTGTTAACAAAGTAACAGATGTTGTTAATGTAGGTGACGAAATCGTTGTTAAAGTTATTGAAATTGACAAGATGGGAAGAGTAAATCTTTCAAGAAAAGATGCTTTACCAAAACCTGAAACAAAAGAAGAAGTTAAAGAAGAAAAAACTGAAGAATAATAAACAGTATTAAAAGATTTAATAGAAAAAATAAACCTATGATATTTTTCATAGGTTTATTTTTGTGTTAAAACATATAACTTTTTTTAATACGCTTTTCCCCAATATACCATTGATTTGGCTTTTTTTCCGCAGCATACACAGGTATCTGCTAATTCTTCCTGGTCAAATGGCATACATCTTGCAGTGGCAGTAGTGTCTTCCTTGATTTTATTTTCACATTCTACATCTCCACACCACATTGCTTTGACAAAACCTGGTTTTTCAGAAACAACCTTCTTAAATTCGTCATAATTTAAGGCAACGCTTGTGTTTTCTTCCCTGTGTTTAAGTGCTTTTTCAAACAGAGAATTCTGAATATCATCTAAAATTTGCTGAACTTTATCTGAAAGCTCATCAAGTGAAACAAATACTTTTTCTCTTGTATCACGTCTTACTAAAACACACTGGTTGTTTTCAATATCTTTAGGGCCGATTTCAAGACGAAGAGGAACACCTTTCATTTCATATTCCGAGAATTTCCATCCGGGAGATTTATCTGATGAGTCAATCTTAACTTTGAAAGAAGATGATAACTTGTCTTTCAGTTCATTTGCCTTATCTAAAACTCCTTCTTTATGCATAGCAACAGGTACTATAACAAGTTGAGTCGGAGCAATTTTAGGAGGAAGAACCAAACCACTGTCATCCCCGTGAACCATAATGATTGCACCAATAAGTCTTGTAGTAACACCCCATGAAGTCTGAAATACATTTTGTTTCTTATTGTCTTTATCTGTGTATTCAATACCGAATGCTTTTGCAAATCCGTCACCAAAATTGTGACTTGTTCCAGATTGAAGTGCTTTACCATCATGCATTAAACTTTCAATAGTGTAAGTAGCAACTGCACCTGCAAATTTTTCCTTGTCAGTTTTTCTTCCTTTAACAACAGGGATAGCAAGATATTCTTCTAAGAACTTTGCATATACATTGAGCATTTTAATTGTTTCTTCCTGTGCCTCTTCCTTCGTTGCATGAGCTGTATGACCTTCCTGCCATAAAAATTCTGCAGAACGAAGAAATGGTCTTGTTGTTTTTTCCCATCTTACAACTGAGCACCATTGATTGTATAATTTTGGTAAATCTCTGTGAGATTGTATAATATTTTTATAATGTTCGCAAAAAAGTGTTTCGGAAGTAGGTCTTACACATAATCTTTCCTGTAACTTTTCAGTTCCACCATGTGTAACCCATGCAACTTCGGGAGCAAATCCTTCAACATGGTCTTTTTCCTTTTGAAGTAAACTTTCAGGAATAAACATCGGCATATAAATATTTTCATGCCCTGTATCTTTAAACATTGAGTCTAAAACACTTTTTATATTTTCCCAAATGGCATAAGCGTATGGTCTTATAACACAACAACCTTTAACTGATGTATATTCAATAAGATCCGCTTTTTTTACAATATCTGTATACCATTTTGCAAAATCAACATCCATAGATGTTATTTCTTCAACAAATTTTTTATCATTAGCCATAATATAACCACCTTTACCTATCTATTTTAATTGAAAATCATATCAATGTCAATAGATTTAGAGTTATTTGTACTTTTTTCTGGTAGCCTCGCCGCCTCTTAAATGCCTTTCTGCTTTATTTAAATCAAGAACATCTCGTGCAGACAGGTATAACTGCCTGTTTATTTTTTTTAGACGCTCTGTCAAATCTTTGTGAACCGTGCTTTTACTTATATTAAAAACCTTTGCAGCATTTCGTACTGTCTGTTTATTATCTACTATGTATTTTGCAATATTAAGAGCGCGTTCTTCAATATTACCTTTCACTAAAAATCCCTCCAAAATAGATCTCTATAAATTATATGAGTGCTTATTTTAAGATATGATGTTAAAATAAAAACTTGACAAAATAAATAAAATATAGTATATTAATATAAAGGCGTTGACGAAGAGGGCTTAAAAATAGAGTTTTAAAGAGAAATGACGGTTGGTGCAAGTCATAAATGAGTTTTTAAGTTTGTAGCTTCTGAGCCGAAAGGAAGAAAGTATTATTACAAGTAGAACCTTTCCGTTATTGCTGCGTGAATGCATAAAGGTTGATTGACCTTAAGAGGCGGTTTTTAAATCGCAATTTGAGTGGTACCGCGGGTAATTTATTTACTCGTCTCAAAGTTTCAAATTTACTTTGAGGCGGGTTTTTTTATGCCTCACATAAAAGGAGAAATTTTCTATGCAGGATATTAAAATCAACGAGAAAATTAAAGAGATGGCTCAAAGAATAAAAGAGCTTCGTGAAATTGAAAATTATACACCGTCCTATATGGCTGAGAAAACAGGCGTTACGGTTGACGAATATTTAAAATGTGAAAACGGAGAGGCAGATCTTAACTTTGCTTTTATTTACCGTTGTGCATCTGTTTTTGGCGTAAACGTTACCGATATTATTGAAGGTATAAGTCCTAATCTTAAATCTTATACTGTAACACGTTCAGGAATGGGGCAACAAATTGCAAAAGCGCATGGTATGGTTTACCATAACCTTGCTTATGCATTCAAAAACAGAATTGCCGAGCCTTTATTTGTTGTAAGTAAATTTGACGAACAGGCACAAAATAAAGATATTGAACTTACAACACATACAGGTCAGGAATGTGATATAGTAATTGAAGGTCACCTCATGGTTCAGGTTGGGGAACATAAAGAAGTTCTTGGCCCTGGTGACAGTATTTATTATAACAGTGATACGCCACACGGTATGATTGCAGTTAACGGAAAAGACTGTACTTTTTATGCGATAGTATTAAAAGGTGATGGCAGTATAGCAGAAGATGCAAATTCTGAGGAGGTAACACCTGAACAAATTATAGGAACTGTTCACAGGGATACTAAAGACAGAGTATATCATAAATACATAGATATAGTTGAGGACGAGCAGGGAACTCCTACCTCAATTACCTTTAAGAACGAAGATAAGTTTAACTTTGCTTTTGACCTTGTTGACGAACTCTCAAGGCGTGAGCCTGATAAACTTGCAATGTTGCATATTAGTAAAGATAAAACTGAAAGACGATTTACTTTTACAGATATGAGAAAACTTTCAAATCAATGTGCAAATTATTTTGCATCCCTTGGAATTAAAAAGGGAGACAGGGTAATGCTCATATTAAAGCGTCATTATCAGTTCTGGATTGCAATGCTTGGCCTTAATAAACTTGGTGCGATTGCAATTCCTGCAGTTGACCAACTGCACGAGCATGATTTAACTTATCGTTTTGATTCAGCAGGAGTATCTTCAATTGTTTGTACTCACGATGGCGAAATTTCAGACCATGTTGATTTAGCTATAGAAAAATGCCCACAGGTAATAAATAAAATTATGGTTGGAGGAACTAAAGAGGGCTGGAGAAACTTTGATGAAGAGTTTAAGAGATTCAGCACTCACTTTGACCGTAACGAAGACTCTCCATGTGGTAATGATACAATGCTTATGTACTTCACATCAGGCACATCAGGATATCCAAAAATCGCAACCCATAATTATAAATATCCTCTTGGCCATTTCCATACTGCAAAGTACTGGCATAATGTTGATCCTGACGGACTTCATTTTACAATATCCGATACAGGATGGGCAAAGGCTATGTGGGGTAAACTATATGGTCAGTGGCTATGCGAAGCGGCAACTTTTGTATATGATTTTGACAGATTCGATGCAGCAGAAATTCTTCCAATGTTTGCAAAATATCAGATAACAACATTCTGCGCACCGCCTACAATGCTTAGAATGATGATTAAGCAGGATATATCCAAATATGATTTTTCATCAGTTAAGCATATGACAACTGCAGGGGAAGCGCTTAACCCTGAAGTTTACCGTCAATTTAAAAAGGCTACAGGACTTCGAATAAAAGAAGGTTTCGGTCAGACTGAAAGTACAATGATTATCGGTAATCTTGTAGGCAAACCTCATAAAATCGGTGCGATGGGTAAACCTGCACCTATATATAAGGTAGAACTTCACGATGCAGACGGCAATGAGGTAGCAACAAGTGAATCAGGAGAAATCGTAATTAATGTTAAAGACGGTGCTCCTTGCGGTTTATTCACAGGCTACTATGGTGACGAAGAAAAAACCAAAGAAGTATGGCATGACGGATATTATCATACAGGAGATGTCGCATGGCGCGATGAAGACGGATACTACTGGTATGTGGGCAGAGTGGATGATGTTATTAAATCTTCAGGATATCGTATAGGTCCATTTGAAATTGAAAGTGTTATTATGGAACTTCCTTATGTTTTAGAATGTGGTGTTTCTGCTGTTCCTGATGAAATAAGAGGGCAGATTGTAAAAGCAAGTATCGTGCTTGTTAACGGAACAACACCGTCAGAAGAACTTAAAAAGGAAATCCAGACCTACGTTAAAGAAAAAACTGCTCCTTATAAATATCCGAGAATTGTTGAATTTAAAGACAGTCTGCCAAAAACGGTAAGCGGAAAAATTCAAAGAAATAAATTATAAGTAGTTTAATAAATGAAAAGGAGGGTGTTTAAAAACTAAATTTTTAAACACCCTCTATTTTGGGGATAGGAAAAAAGCTTCAGAATGAACGAATTTAGCCAAAATCCTTCATTTTGGGTCACCCGAAGGCGTACTAAGTATGTCGAGCGGCTAAATTCGTTTATAGCAAAAAGTATAAATTCCAAAGATTTTTTAAAAAATCTTTACCTTGTTACAAAATAATATTTTATGTTATTTACAATGTGTTGTTTTTATCGGAACGACACATAGGCCGCTTGCTACTTTTTGCGGTCTGGAGTTTTTTAACATCCCCTTTTTTATTGTATAATGAATTCATCATTGTATGGAGGTAATTTTATGGAATTTGGCGGTTTTCAAAAATTAACAGTGCTTGACTTTCCCGGTCAGGTTGCCTGTATTGTATTTACAAAAGGCTGTAATTTCCGATGTCCGTTTTGTCACAATTCACTTTTAGTAGAGGGAAAATGTGAAACATATAAAGAAGAGGAAATTCTTTCATTTTTAGAAAAAAGAAAGAATGTACTTGATGGTATAGTGATATCAGGCGGAGAACCTTTAATGCACGATATAGAAGAATTTCTTGTTAAAGTAAAAAAATTGGGATATAAAATTAAAATTGATACTAACGGAAGTTATCCTGATAAACTTATAGGTTTGGTTGGAAAAGGGCTTGTTGACTATGTTGCAATGGATATAAAAAATGTGCCTGAAAAATACTTTGAAACTGCAGGTGTCAATTTTTATTATAACTTAATTGAGAAAAGTATTGATTTTTTACTGTCAGATAAAGTAGATTATGAATTTAGAACGACTGTTACAAAAGAATTCCATACACCCATAGATTTAGAGAAAATTTCTATGAGAATTTCTGGTGCAAAAAGATATTTTATTCAGAATTTTGTCGATTCAGGAAACGTATTTTCAAATAATTTAACACCTGTAAGCGAAGATGAATTAGAACAAATGGCTCAACGAGCGCAAAAATTTGTTCCCACAGTAAAAATACGATAAAAAAATAATATATATAGTGTTTTTGCTATTGACAACACAATATATATGTGGTAGAATGAATTCAGTTCGATTAGGAGGGGTATTATGTATAATGTTATTAAAAGAGACGGAAAGATAGTTGATTTTGATCTTTCTAAGATAAGCACAGCCATATATCAGGCGTTTGATGCTTGTCAGAAACAGTATAATAAAGATATAATTGATTTTTTGGCTTTAAAAGTAACTGCGGAATTTGAACCTAAAATTGAAGATGGTCATATTGAAGTTGAACATATTCAGGACAGTGTTGAATCCGTGCTTATTAAAGCAGGCTATGATGATGTTGCAAAAGCATATATTATATACAGACGCCAGAGAGAAAAAATTCGTAACATTAATGCCACAATGGTTGACTATAAAGCAATTGTGGACAACTATTTGAAAATAAATGACTGGAGAGTTAAAGAAAATTCAACAGTTACATATTCAGTCGGCGGGCTTATTTTAAGCAATTCAGGTGCTATTACTGCTAACTATTGGTTATCCGAAATTTATGACAGCGAAATCGGAGAAGCACATAGAAATGCTGATATTCATATTCACGATTTATCTATGCTTACAGGTTATTGTGCAGGTTGGTCTTTAAAACAGTTAATTCAGGAAGGTTTAGGCGGAGTTTCAGGTAAAATTACATCTTCTCCTGCGAGCCATCTTGCTACACTGTGTAATCAAATGGTTAACTTTCTTGGAATAATGCAGAACGAATGGGCAGGAGCACAGGCGTTTTCATCATTTGATACATATCTTGCACCTTTTGTTAAGGTGGATAACTTAAGTTATAATCAGGTTAAAAAATGTATTGAATCATTTATATATGGTGTAAATACACCAAGCAGATGGGGTACGCAGGCACCATTTTCCAATATTACTCTTGATTGGGTAGTTCCTAACGACTTATCAGAACTTAACTGTATAGTTGGCGGAAAAGAAATGGACTTTAAATATAAAGACTGTCAGAAAGAAATGGATATGATTAACAAAGCCTTTATCGAAGTTATGATTGACGGCGATGCTAACGGCAGAGGATTCCAGTATCCTATTCCTACTTATTCCATAACAAGAGATTTTGACTGGTCTGATACAGAAAATAACCGTCTGTTATTTGAGATGACATCTAAATACGGTACACCGTATTTTTCAAACTATATCAACTCTGATATGGAACCAAGCGATGTAAGGAGTATGTGTTGCCGTTTAAGACTTGACCTACGTGAATTAAGAAAGAAATCAGGCGGTTTCTTCGGAAGTGGCGAATCTACAGGTTCAGTCGGTGTTGTTACAATTAATATGCCAAGAATTGCATTTGTGGCAGAAAATGAAACAGATTTTTATAAACGCCTTGATCATATGATGGATATTGCTGCTCGTTCATTAAAAGTTAAAAGAACTGTTATCAGCAAACTTCTTGATTCAGGACTGTATCCATATACAAAACGTTATCTTGGCACATTTGATAATCATTTCTCAACTATTGGTCTTGTTGGTATGAATGAAGCATGCCTTAATGCTAAATGGCTTAAAGCAAATCTTACTGAAGAAAAAGCGCAAAAGTTTACTAAAGACGTGTTAAATCATATGAGAGAAAGACTTTCTGACTATCAGGAAGAATATGGCGACCTTTATAACTTAGAGGCAACACCTGCAGAATCTACTGCATATCGTCTTGCCAAACACGACCTTAAACATTATCCAAGTATTATAACAGCAGGGGATAAGGACAAGCCTTATTATACAAACTCTTCACATCTGCCTGTTGGATATACAGAAGATATATTCACAGCCCTTGATATTCAGGACGAACTTCAGACACTTTATACATCAGGAACAGTATTCCATGCATTCTTAGGAGAAAAACTTCCTGACTGGAAAGCAGCGGCAAATTTGGTAAGAAAAATTGCTGAGAACTATTCACTTCCATATTATACACTTTCTCCAACATATTCAGTATGTAAAAATCACGGATATATTGCAGGGGAAGAATATAAATGCCCTGAATGTGGGGAAACGACGGAAGTATACAGCCGTATTACAGGATATTATCGTCCTGTTCAGAACTGGAATGACGGTAAGAGTCAGGAATATTCTGAAAGAAAAGTATACGATATAGAAAATTCACAGTTTAAAGGCGCAAAAAAAGAAGAACAGTCAGTAAAAGAAGAAAATAACAGTGTATCAAAAAATGACGGTTACTACCTCTTTACTACTGCAACTTGTCCTAACTGTAAAATGGCATCAACATTCCTTGATAAAGCGGGAATTTCATACTTGAAACTTTTAGCCGATGAAAATAAAGAGTTTGCAACCGAACTTGAAGTTAAACAGGCTCCGACTCTTGTTCATATAGAAAACGGAAATGTTTCAAAGTATGCAGGGGTTTCAGATATCAAGAAATTTTTAAAGGCGTGATAGTATGAATATATATGATATTATAATAATCGGCGGTGGCCCTGCAGGGCTTACCGCCGCTGTGTACGGTCTTCGTGCAGGAAAAAAAGTGCTTGTTATTGAAAAAGGTACTTTTGGCGGGCAGATTACATCTTCTCCTAAAGTTGAAAATATACCGGGTTTTGTAAGTGTAACGGGAAATGAATTTGCCGAAAAACTTATAGAACAGGCTATGAACTTAGGACTTGACGTTGAATGTTGTGAAGCGTTAGGTATTATAGACGAAGATATAAAAACTGTAAAAACCGATGAGGGAGATTTTTACGCAAAATCTGTAATTATTGCAACAGGTACAAAGCATAGACTTTTAGGAATTGAAAAAGAAGAAGAATTTATTGGTAACGGAATTTCTTTTTGTGCAGTTTGTGACGGCGCATTTTATGAAGATAAAACTGTTGCAGTAATAGGCGGAGGTAATTCTGCACTTCAGGAAGCAGTTCTTTTATCTGAAACCTGCAAAAAAGTTTATATAGTGCAAAACCTTGATTTTCTTACAGGCGAAAAGAAATTAGCAGAACAACTTGAGAAAAAAGAGAATGTTGAAATTATTTTAGGTGTTACCGTAAGTAAAATTATTGCAGATAAAGATATAAAAGGTATAATTATAAAAAAAGAAGCAACAGGCGAAGAAACAACTTTGGATATTGACGGAATGTTTATTGCTGTCGGATTAATTCCTCAGAATGAAATTTTTAAAGATACACTAAAACTTAATGACTGGGGTTACGTTGAAGCAAGTGAAGACTGCAAAACAAACCGTGACGGAATTTTTGTCGCAGGAGATTGCAGAACAAAAAGAATACGTCAGGTTGCAACAGCTGCATCTGATGGCGCAATTGCTGCCCTTGCTGCTTGTGATTATATTAAGTAAAAAAATATCAACTAAAAGTTGATATTTTTTTGGGATAAAGGAAATATAATATTTATAATAATTAAATTATGTTAAAAAAGGAGAAGGTTTTTTAATGTCAAATATATGGCACGATATTTCACCAAAGAGAATAAACGCAGAGGATTTTATCTGTGTTATAGAAATTTCAAAAGGTAGCAAAAAGAAATATGAGCTTGATAAAGAAACAGGTTACTTACTGCTTGACAGAATTTTGCATACATCCACTCATTACCCTGCAAATTACGGTTTTATTCCAAGAACTTACGGAGATGATAATGACCCGCTTGATGTCCTTCTTCTTTGCTCTGAAACAATTGAACCTATGACTTTAGTCCGTGCATATCCTATTGGAGTTATATCTATGATAGATAACGGAAGAAATGATGAAAAAATTATTGCTATTCCGTTTAATGACCCTTATTATAATATCTATAAGGATATTGACGAACTGCCAAAACACGTTTTTGATGAAATGAGCCATTTCTTTGCAGTTTATAAAAATTTAGAAAATAAGGAAACAGCAGTAAACGAAGTAAGTGATTATAAAACATCACTTGAAATTATTGATAAGGCGATAGAAAATTATATAGATAAGTTTTGTAAATAATTAAACTATAAATGGGTAAAGATATATAAAATCTTGCCCTTTTTATTTGACTTATTACATAAAATTTGATATTATAAAAGGTAAGAAAATATATGTTTGAAAGGTAATAAAATGATACGTATTGATAAATATTTATCCAATATGGGAAAAGGGTCAAGGAGTGAACTTTCAAAGATTATTAAAAAAGGTTCAGTAACTGTTAACGGAATGGTTATAAAAGATACGTCTTTTAAAGTTGATGAAACGAAAGATGTTGTAACTTTTATGGGTGAAGAAGTGACTTTTAAGAAAAACTTATATATTATGCTTAATAAACCTAAAGGATATGTAACAGCAACTGAAGATAATTATAATAAAACAGTTCTTGATTTAATAGACGACCCTCTTATTAAAAAAAGAGTTGCACCTGCAGGACGGCTTGATATAGATACCGAAGGTTTTGTCTTTTTAACGGATGACGGAGACCTTAACCATTTTATAACAGGTCCGAAATGTCATGTAAGAAAAAGATATTTAGTTCACTTAAGGGATAAATTAAGTGAAGAAGATATTATGAACTTAGAAAAAGGCGTTACCCTTGATGACGGATATTTAACCAAAGAGGCAAAAGTTATCAGGCTTTGCGAAGATAAATGTCTTATAGATTTATATGAGGGAAAGTTCCATCAGGTTAAAAGAATGTTTGAAGCAGTAAATAACCAAGTTATATATTTAAAAAGAATTATTATCGGCAATCTTATATTAGACGATAATTTAGAACTTGGTAAGTACAGGGAACTTACAAATGAAGAAATAGAATTGATTAAGGGAAACGAAATATAAAAGGAAAGGAAATATAAAATGGATATTACAAAAGTTTTGGCAGAAGAATTTAAAATTAACTTATGGCAGGTTGAAAACACTGTCGCACTTATTGACGAAGGATGTACCATTCCTTTTATAGCAAGGTATAGAAAGGAAAAAACAGGTTCTTTAGATGACCAGCTTTTAAGAGAACTTTTTGACAGGCTTACATATCTTAGAAACTTAACCACAAGAAAAGAAGAGGTTATCCGTCTTATAGATGAACAGGGGCAACTTACTGACGAACTTGTTTTAAACATAAATAACGCTAAAACTCTTACTGAGGTTGAGGATATATATAGACCCTATAAACCTAAAAAGAGAACAAAAGCAACAATCGCAAAAGAAAAAGGTTTAGAGCCTCTCGCAATTAAAATTTATCTTCAGAATATATTTGAAGGAGATATTTTGGAAATTGCCAAAGATTATATAGACGAAGAAAAAGAAGTTTTAACAGCCCAAGACGCATTAGAGGGAGCAATGCATATTATCGCTGAAAACGTTTCTGACAATGCAGAAATAAGAAAGAAATTGAGAAGTCTTATATTAAAAAATGGGCTTATTGAAAGTAAGAATTCAAAAGAAGAAAATTCAGTATACGAAATGTATTATGACTATAAAGAGCCTGTTTTAAGAGTTGCTAATCACAGAGTTCTTGCTATGGACAGAGGGGAAAACGAAGGCGTTTTAACTGTTAAAATAACTGTCCCTGAAGAAAATGCACTTGAACTTATATATAACGAAATTATTGTAAATACAGGTAGTATTGGATATTCTTATGTAAAAGAAGCGTGTGACGATGCTTATAAAAGACTTATTTTCCCGTCAGTTGAAAGGGAAATGAGAAATTACTTAACCGAAAAAGCACAGGAAGATGCGATAAAAGTTTTTGCTGTTAATCTTAAAAATCTTCTTATGCAGGCACCTTTTAAAGGTAAAACAATATTAGGTTTAGACCCTGCATACAGGACAGGCTGTAAAATAGCAGTTATTGACAAAACAGGTAAAGTTTTAGATACCTGCGTTATCTATCCGACACCGCCTCAGAATAAAGTAGAGGAAGCAAAAAAGAAAATTCTTTCTCTTATTAAAAAATATGATGTAGATTTAATATCAATCGGTAACGGTACTGCATCAAAAGAATCTGAAATTTTTGTTGCTGACCTTATTAAAGAAACCGATAAGGAAGTTTACTATATAGTTGTATCCGAAGCGGGAGCATCAGTATATTCAGCATCAAAACTCGGTGCAGAAGAGTTTCCTGAATTTGATGTTGCACTAAGAAGTGCAGTTTCAATTGCAAGAAGACTTCAAGACCCACTTGCCGAACTTGTTAAAATTGACCCGAAAGCCATAGGTGTTGGTCAGTATCAGCACGATATGAATCAGAAAAGACTTTCAGAATCACTAAAAGGTGTTGTTGAAAACTGTGTTAACTCGGTTGGGGTAGATGTAAATACTGCCTCTCCGTCACTTTTATCATTCATATCGGGTATAAATTCAACAGTTGCTAAAAACATTTTAACATACAGAGAAGAAAACGGAGAATTTAAAACAAGAAAAGAACTTTTAAAAGTTCCGAAACTTGGCGAAAAAGCATTTTTGCAGTGTGCAGGATTCTTAAGAATATCGGGTGGAAAGAATATTTTAGATAATACATCTGTTCACCCTGAAAGTTATGATGCGGCACTTAAACTTTTGGATATTTTAGGATATTCAAAAGACGATATAGGCAATCTTAATGATATAGAAAAAAAGGCAGAAGAATATAATAAATCAAAAATATGCGAAGAATTAAATATAGGTTTGCCGACTTTAACTGATATAATTTCAGAACTTAAAAAACCGGGAAGAGATATCAGAGATTCTGCTCCAAAACCTGAACTTCGTTCTGACCTTTTAGATATTAAAGATTTAAAACCTGATATGCTTCTTACAGGTACTGTAAGAAACGTTATAGATTTTGGTGCCTTTGTTGATTTAGGAGTACACCATGACGGGCTTTTGCATATCTCGCAAATTTGCGATAAATATATAAAACATCCATCAGAAGTTCTTTCTGTCGGAGATATTGTTAAAGTTAAGGTTTTAAGTGTCGATGTGGAAAAAGGAAGAATTTCACTTACGATGAAATAGGAGAATATAATGGATACTTATTTGGAATTTATTATTAGAAAAAAATATACTTTTGGAAAAATAGTTTTACTCATATTCTTATATACACTTGCATCTGTTCTTTCTGTCGGAGTATTTTTAGTTGCTATTACCAGTCCTGTTGTAATGCAACTTTCAGGCTTTTTAATTGCACTTTTGTTTTTTGGTGTATGGTTTGTACATAAAAAACTCAGTGTAGAATATGAATATATACTTACAAATGATGAACTTGATGTTGACAGAATTGTTGCCAAAAGGTCGAGGAAAAGGCTTGTTACTGTATCCGTTAAGAATTTTGACGAATTCGGACAGGTTGAAGATAATAGTATCTTTAAAAGAAAAAGAGAATTTAAAGTAGTTTTAGATGCAAGTATCGGAAAGGATAGTATTAACAGATGTTATGCGACATTTTATAACAAACATGGTGACAGAATGCTTTTAATATTTAATCCAACAAGTAAAATGACAGATGCTTTTAAAATCTACAACAAAAATATAAAATAGAGGTATAGTTATGTATTTAGCCTTATCAGCACATATTAAACAACTTGATAAACTGGCAAGTGAAAAATATAATATTCCCGTATCCACTCTTATGGAAAATGCAGGTAAAAGTATATTTGAGGAAATAAAAAAAGATAATCTTGGAAATGACTTTTCTATATTTTGCGGAAAAGGAAATAACGGGGGAGATGGCATCGTTCTTTCCAGATACTTAAAATGTGATGGGAATAATGTGCGCGTATATTTAACCTGTAAGGAAGATGAGTTTAACGAGGTCGTTTTGGAAAAATATCATGATGCCTTAAACTGTGGGGTGGAATTTAAGGATTTTACTGAACAAGTACCTGAAAATTCAGTTGTTGTTGATGCTCTTTTAGGAATATCTTTAACAGGAGAACCTAAAGGAAATATTAAAGAAGCAATTGATAGAATTTCAAATCTTAAAAATACAGTTGTATCAGTAGATGTGCCAAGCGGCGTGAGTGCTGATACGGGTAAGGTTTCAAAAAGTGCTATTAAAGCAGATTATACATATACTTTGGCACTTGATAAAGTCGGGCTTAATGTATACCCTGCAAAATCTTATGTGGGGCAGAAAAAAGTTCTGGATATTGGCATACCTTATGAATGTGTAAATGAACTTGTATTTAAGAACCATCTTACAGATTCAGAAACTGTAAGAACACTTTTACCGAAAAGAAAGCCTGATTCACATAAAGGAGATTATGGTAAGGTAGGAATAGTTGGCGGAAGTTATGGTATGGCAGGCTCGGTGTGTTTATCTGCTATGGCAGCGCTAAGAATAGGAGCAGGACTTTTATACGTGTTTGTTCCTGACGAAATTTTTTCTATTGTATCTTGTAAATTAACTGAAGCAATAGTGGTAAAAGAAAGCGAAATTGCAAATTATTTTGATAAACTTGATGCTATTGCAGTCGGAATGGGGTATTGCCAGGATTTAAAGAAAAAGCATATAATAAAACAGATAACTCAAAAATTTTCAAAGCCTGTTGTGTTTGATGCCGGCAGTATCGGATATCTGGCTTTAAATAAAGAGTTAATCAAAAATAAAAAATGCTCTGCAGTTTTAACTCCTCACACAGGGGAATTCTCCAAACTTATAAATATGGATACAGAGGAAATAAATTTAAACAGAATGTATTTAACTTCAAAGTTTGCTAAGGAATTTAATTCAGTTATACTTCTTAAAGGTGCATCAACATTTGTTGGAGGAACTGACGGTAATATAAGAATAAATCCTACAGGTAACTCCGGAATGGCTACTGCAGGTTCAGGAGATGTATTATCCGGAATAATTGCAGGTCTGCTTGCACAGGGACTTAGTACTTTTGATGCTGCAAGTTTAGGTGCTTATATTCACGGACTTTCAGGTGATTTGGCATCACTTAATAAAACGGAATATGGTTTAATTGCTTCGGACATAACGCAGTATATTCCTGAGGCTTTAAAACAAATTTTTAGTTAAATTTGTTATAATTAAGAAAAAATAAGTAAATTATAATAAGGGTGAAAGTTGAAATGGATTTTCATAGGTCAAGAACATGGGTTGAAGTCAATCTGGATATTTTTAAAAATAATCTTAAAATTATAAGAGAACATATTGGAAAAAGCGTTAAACTTCTTGCAGTTATAAAAGCAGATGCCTATGGGCATGGTGCTATAGAACTTGCAAAAATATGCGAAGAAAATGAAGTCGACCATTTTGCTGTTGCATGTTTACAAGAAGGTATCAAACTAAGAAAAGCAGGAATAAAAAAACCGATACTTGTTCTTTCTTATATTGACTTTAAGGATATTGATGAAGTAATCAGGTATGACCTTATCCCTACCGTTTATGATTTTGAATTTCCAGATATTTTAAATCAACACCTTAAAAGTATTAACAAAATTTTAAAAGTTCATATTAAACTTGATACAGGAATGACAAGGCTTGGATTTGATGCTTCATCTTGTTATGAAACTGTTAAAGAAATCGAAAAAATAAATAATCTTTCCAATATCGAAGTTGAGGGTATATTTACTCATTTTGCCGATTCTGACAACGAGGACTTGGATTTTTGTGACAGACAGCAGGAACTGTACCTGAATGTTTTAGGTGCTCTTAATAAAAAAGGCATTGAAATTCCGATAAAGCATACTTGCAACAGCGCAGGTGTAATTGCTTGTAAAGATAAGCATCTTGATATGGTACGATGTGGAATTATACTATATGGGTATTATCCCGAAGAGCATTTAAAAAATGTCTTACCTGGCATTAAGCCGTTTCTTACATGGAAAGCGAAAATTTCTCAGATACGCGAAGTTTCATCTGATGTTACTGTAAGTTACGGCAGAACAAAAAAGGTTTTAAAAGGTACAAAACTTGCCGTAGTTTCAGTAGGCTATGCAGACGGATACAGAAGAAACCTTTCAAATGATTTCTATGTTTTAATAAACGGGAAAAAAGCACCGATTACGGGCAGAGTTTGTATGGATCAGATTATAGTTGATATAACAGGAATTGCAAATGTTAAAAAGGGCGATGATGTTATATTAATAGGAAAGAGCGGCAAATGTGAGATTACCGCAGACGATATGGCAAAAAAACTTGGAACTATAAGTTATGAAATTTTGTGTGATATAGGTAAACGTGTTGAAAGGGTATATTTTGTCGATAATGAGCAAAAAAGGTAAATTTTGATGTTTGACTATATGTATAAAAAATAGTATAATGATTTTACAAAGAATTATCTCTAAAAAAATAAAGGGAGGAGATAACATTGAAATCATTAGAAAAAATCGAAATTGAAATACCTAAATCATTATATGACGAATTAAAAAAATTAAATATTGATATAAAAAAAGAAGTAACCGATGCGCTTTTTAAAAAAGTAAGATATACTTTTAAAAAGAATGAATTAAAAGAAGGATATCTTAAGATGGGCGATATAAATTTGGGGTTTGCAAAGATGTGTTTGGAGGCAGATGAAGATGCTCTTAAAGTAACAGAGCAGTATTTGACGGAGTGTGAATAAATTTGCAAATCAAACGTGGAGATATTTATTATGCCGATTTAAGCCCTGTAATAGGCTCTGAACAAGGCGGAATACGGCCGGTAGTTATAGTTCAGAATGATGTGGGCAATAAATACAGTCCAACTGTAATCGCAGCGGCGATAACAAGCAAAATAAATAAGGCAAAACTGCCAACTCATATTGAGATAGATGCAGAAACATTTGGATTACCTAAAGATTCGGTTATCTTAGCCGAACAGGTAAGAACTATTGATAAAAAACGATTAAGGGAACGAATTGGGCATCTTAATGATGACTATATGTATAAGGTAAGCGATGCTTTAAGTATAAGCTTCGGTCTTATGTAAATTAACTAAGGAGCGGGAAAAATGAAAAAGAAAATATTGTTGACACTGGGTTTTATATTAGTTCTGTCGTTAAGTTTTTTAACAGTAATAGGAACTGACGATCCTCTTATTACCGAAAGTTATTTAAATGATGTATTTATGCAGGAAGTAAAAGACTACATAGATGCAAATAAAGGCGGCTCTTCCTTTGAAGTTGTTTCAATAGAACAAGGTAAGACTTTTATCGGTAAAAGTGGGTGCGAAGTGATTTTAAGGCAAGGTAAAGCCGAAGTACTTGGCTCGGAACTCGGAGGACTTTCTGATGTAACAATGGCAGGGGATTTGTCAACCGGCTATGATATGCCGGCAAATCATCTTCTTATCATTCCAAGAGATGACGGAAGAGGATTTAAGGCAATAACCAATGTTGTAATTATGGTTAAAGGAAACTATGAAATAAAATAAATATTGACATTTTTTTCATTTTATAATATAATGATGTCAACAAGGGGAGCCTTAATGAGTTTTACTCAGGCTGAGAGGAAGGTTTGACTTCGACCCGTAACCTGATTTGGATAATGCCAACGTAGGGAATATTTTGTATGCGCATAATATACCACAGGTCTTGTTACCTGTGGTTTTTTTGTGAAATTTAATTGGGTTATTCCTTGTTTTAACTAAACAGATATGTTAATAAGAAAGGGGAAAAATTATGGAACAAAAAACATTTAATTTAACAAGAGCGGCGGTTATGATTGCTCTTTCTTCGGCACTGTCTTTTTTTAAGATAATAGAACTTGCAAACGGTGGTTCGGTAACTTTAGGAAGTATGGTACCTGTTATACTTATATCATTTGTTTTAAATGCAAAATGGGGGATTTGTTCTGCATTTTGTTATTCACTTATACAAATGTTAATCGGAGGTATTGCCGCACCGCCTACCCAAAATTTTTACTATTATTTTTTAGTAATAATGTTAGATTATGTAGTTGCGTATACAGTGCTTGGCTTAGGAAAAACTTTTAGTGCATTTATAAAAAATAAAACAGCAAAACTTATAACAGGAACATTTGTTGTTGTGTTTTTAAGATTTGTTTGTCACTTTTTGTCAGGGATTCTTATATGGAATGTTTATGCGCCTGAAGGTCAAAGTGCTTTCTTATACTCTCTTATATATAACGGTTCTTATATGGGTATTGAACTTATTATAACTGTTGTTATTATAACTGTGATTTCTAAAATTACATATTTTAAGAATATTATTAAATAGAATGTTATTATCAGAACGACACATAGGTCGTTCCCTACTGGTTGCTGTCTGGAGTTTTTTAAAAGCCCCTAAAGAAATGTCGAAACATTTTTGTATTTTCATACAATGTTTCGACATTTTTTATTTATGTAAAGTATTATAATATATCGTGTGAGGTGACTTAAGTGACGGTATACTGGGATATGATGTTTTTAATAAACTTTGCAATTGATTATATAATACTTTATTCAACTGCTAAAACATTATTTCTAAAAAGAAATATTTTTAAAATTTTATCAGGTGCTTTAATAGGCGGAATATACGGAATATTTGCTTTTGAAAAATCTTTTGTTTTTAATACTCTTACATATATTTTTGTAACGTTTTTTATCCTTTATGTTACTTTTTCAAAATTGAATTTCAAGATTGTTTCTACCTTTTACATAATCTCATTTCTCTTTGGAGGGATAAGTGGTTATTTAAATAATTTGTATGGAGTGATTAAAATGTCAAACGGTTTTTTTTACATTGAAAATAATTTACTTGCAGTGATTCTGGGAGTTGTACTGTCTTCTTTTATTGTTGTAATTTCACTAAAACTTATAAAAAGAAATACTATAAAACTTAGGCAAATTAAAACCGTTGATATTTTTTGTGATGGGAAAAGCGTAACAGTATCAGGTATGCTTGATACCGGTAATTTGCTTTTAGATCCTATAACAAAGTATCCTGTGATACTGGTAAATTTTTCTGATATAAAACAAATAATTAATAAAGATTTAGAAAAATTTTTAGAGGAAAATGATAATCTTTGTGTAAATATAAACAGGAGAATTATAAATAAAATAAGGCTTATTCCTTATAAAAATTCAAGTTCCAATGATATTTTAAAAGGATTTAAACCTGATTATATTGTCATAAAGGAGGAAAAAGAGAGAAAAATAACGGATGTTATAATTGCAGTCACTTATAATAAATTGTCAGAAAATAACGAATTTAATGCAATATTAAATCCACAGATATAGCCATCGGCTCTAGGAGGTTAATATGAAACTTATAGAATGGGTAGATTTATTTTTAAAAAAAATTTTAAAAACTGATAATATTCTCTACTATATTGGGGGAGCAGATATTCTGCCACCCCCTCTTACCCCTTTGGAAGAAGAAGAATATTTAAAAAAGAAACAAAGCGGTGTTCCGGGAGCAAAAGAATATTTAATCGAGCATAACTTAAGGCTGGTAGTTTATATTGCCAGAAAATTTGAAAATACGGGGATAAATGTAGAGGATTTAATATCAATAGGAACAATAGGACTTATAAAAGCAATAAATACGTTTAATCCCGATAAAAATATTAAACTTGCTACCTATGCTTCCAAATGTATAGAAAACGAAATTTTAATGTATTTAAGAAAAACATCAAATCAGAAAACAGAAATTTCAATTGACGAACCGTTAAATGTTGACTGGGACGGAAATGAACTTTTGCTTTCAGATATACTTGGAACGGATAATGATATTATATATAAAACTCTTGAAGAAAAAGTAGATAAGGAACTTCTGACAGAAGCATTATCCAAACTTTCACAAAGAGAGCAAAATATAATGAATTTGCGTTTTGGTTTAACAAGCGGTCCTGAAAAAACTCAAAAAGAAGTTGCTGATATGCTTGGAATAAGCCAGTCGTATATTTCAAGGCTTGAGAAAAAAATAATATCAAGATTGCAACGGGAAATCATAAAGATGATGGAGTCATAAATTGAAAAAGTAAAAAAGCATCACTATGTGATGCTTTTTTATATAATATATTGAATTGTAAATCCTGATAATGTACCGATTAAAATGAGAATAATAAGTATAGTAATATTTTCTTTTAAATTTTTGTTTCTTTTAAATAATACTAAAAGCCCGACTCCTGCACCCGAGCATAATCCTGCTACAAGTGATCCAAATGAAATTATTCCATTTAAAAAACCTTGTGTTAAAATAACCGATGCCGCACAGTTTGGTATAAGTCCTATTAAAGACGCAATAAATGGCTGAATAAAACTTTCCTTTAAAAAAAGAGAAGTTAATTTTTCTTCGCCTGTAATTTCTATTGCAAGACTGAAAATAAAAGATGCAATAAATACAAATAAAAATATTTTAACAGTATGTATAAGTGCTGATTTTATAATGCCGTCTTCACAACTTTCGCAGTTTCCGTGAAAATGGTGATGTTCATTACTGCTATCGCAAATTATCTCTTTTTTGTTTTTATATATTAAATCTATTATAAATCCGAAAAGAATTGCTATTATTATTTTAATTAAAATAAGTTCCAATACTATGTGTGACTTTTGAGGGGTGGAAAGTATAATCGGAATTGCCTCATCACTTGTTGCAATAAAGATTGCAATAAGAGTTCCCAAAGTTATCGCACGCTTTGAATACAAATCTGATGCAATAACAGAAAATCCACATTGGGGAATACTTCCGAAAAGTCCTCCGAAAACAGGCCCTGAAAATTTGGTTTTCATAAGTTTGTGGCTTAAATGTGTATTATTTTTATGTTCAAAATATTCAATTAAAAGATACATTAAAAATATAAAAGGTATAATTTTAATTGTGTCTAAAAAAGAATGAAACAGTGTATGTGTTAAAAGGTGCATATAAAAACCTCCGTAATAAATCACATTATATTATATCATAGTATTATGTGATTTTCAAATCTTTTTTATATTTTAAAAGTTTGTTATAATTAAAAAAAGAAAGGAGAGTTATTATGATTAAAGTACTTTTTGTTTGTCATGGAAATATTTGCAGAAGTCCTATGGCTGAATTTATATTTAAGGACCTTGTAAAAGAAGATGACAAGGAATTTCATATAGAATCGCGTGCAACCAGCAGAGAAGAGATTGGCAACCCTGTTTATCCTCCTGCAAAAAGAAAATTAAAAGAATATGGCATTTTATGTGATGGAAAGGTTGCAAAGCAAATAACAAAAGAGGACTATGAAAAATTTGATTATATAATATGTATGGATAATAACAACTTAAGAAATATAAGATATGTTGTTGGAGAGGATACTTATAACAAAATTTCTCTTTTAATGGAATGGACAGGCGAGAAAAAAGAGGTTAGTGACCCTTGGTACACGGGGGATTTTGAAACGGCATACCGTGATATATTAAAAGGCTGTAAGGCCGTCAGAGATAAACTATATACATAAAAAACGCACCAAAAAGGAAAACTTTTTGGTGCGTTTTAAAGTTTGTTTACTTTTTTAAAAAATTCTTAAAATTATAGTAAACTTGAACTGTCAGCATCAAGATAGATATTAACATCTTTTGATAATCTCATAATTGATGCAGGGCATTTTTCAGTGATTTCGCCATAAACTGTATTTTTAACTGCTTGTGCTTTTGTTGGAGCAGGAACTATACAAATGTGGCAGTCAACATTTTTAAGTGTTGGAACTGTAAGTGTTAAAGCGTGAGTAGGAACTTCGTCAATGTGGTTAAAGCATCCGTCATTAACTTGTTGCTGACGGCAAACATTGTCAAGTTCAACTATTTTAACCATTTTAGGATCATCAAAGAATGCAACGTGTGGGTCATTGAAAGCAATGTGACCGTTTTCGCCGATACCTAAGCAAACGATATCTGTTGGATTTTCTTTAAGTAACTGAGAATATCTTTCACATTCTTTTTCAGGATCTTCTGCATTACCATTTAGGTAATTAACAGATTTGAATGGTGCTTTTCCAAAAAGTCTGTCTTTTAAGAACTGACCAAATCCCTGAGGAGCACCTTCAGGTAAACCGATATATTCATCCATGTGGAAAGCATTGATTCTTGTAAAATCAATTTCTTTACAGTTAAGTAAACTTTCTAAAAATTCATTTTGTGATGGAGCAGCAGCGAAAATCATATTGATTTCGTCTTTCTTTGAAAGAAGTTCAATGATTTTTGCTTTGCAGTCTTCAGCAGCTGCAAGACCCATTTCTTTTCTTGTTTTATAAGCGTTAACTTTAAAACTTGTTTTTTCTAACATTTTAAATTCCTCCATATTAATTTTTACTTATTTAATGATAACATCATTGACACATTTTGTCAAACCAAAATAATCAAAAATCATAAAAAGAATACTTTATAATAATATTTGCCTGTTAAAATGAAAGATTAAACATTTTATGAAAACTGTTTGTTAATATTATATAATAATGAAATTAAAAACAAAAAATAAAGTTATTAAAATATATTGATAATTTTTAAAAAAAATATTATAAAACAGTAGGGGAGGGGTTCCATCCCCTCCCGAAAATTTTTATTACAAAACGGAATGGACGCAAAAGGGACAGACCCCATTGCGTCCATTTTGATTTTTGCTGCAGTTATTATGAAGTACAACAAGTTATTAAAAATTCTTATAATCTCACAATTCTTCTGTTTTAAAAGCCGCATAGCCTTCATAGTTATAACTGTTATCTATACCTTTCATATACAGTTCGCGGTCATTTATCTTATCAGTCAAAGCATTTTTTAAGATATATTTGATTTCAATGTCTTTTATCGGACTTCGCTCCATAGCAAGCAGATAGTCCTCTTTTGAAACCTTGCTCCAGTCAATAACTTTTCCAAGTTCTTTTTTTAGCATAAGGTCAAGCCATATTCTCGTGCTTCTGCCGTTGCCTTCTCTGAATGGATGTGCAATGTTCATTTCGACATATTTCTCAATTATTTCATCAAATGTTCCCTGCGACATATTACTGATGTGTTCCAATGCGCTTTCAAGATACATTGCTGGTGCAAAGCGAAAACCACCCTTTGCAATGTTAACATCTCTTATTTTGCCTGCAAAGTCATAAATCTCATCGAATAAATATTTATGAATAAAAGCAAGGGCAGAAAATTCACCTGCGTACAGTCCGTCAAGCAAACCTATAGCCGTCGGAGAGCTATCCGAACCCGCCTCTAACCCTTAAAAATCGGCTTTTTCGTTGTTGTCGATTCCGATATACCTCGTATTATCGAAATCTTCCGCCTAGAAAAATCTCAATTTTAAAGCGTTAGAGGTTCGAAGAATTTTCAAATTAGGAAATTTTTCGATAGAATGAGGCAAAAGGTGCAGGGAATATGCAATATTTTCAAAACTTTTAACGATATTATATCAAAAATTTACAATTTAAAAACGAGTTTGGATAACTTTCCGAAGGCTATTGTAAAGTTCGATAGCTTTTTTCTTGCTGATTTTTTCTTCGAAACGAGCAAGTTCGACAGACTCTGTTATGTTGAGTTTATTTTCTAAAGCCACAATAAACCTCCACCAATTATATTATATTTTAAGAAAGTTCTTGATTTTTAAAAGTGTATCGTCACTTATAACATGTTCTATTTTACATGCTTCTTTTGCAGCAACATCTTCCGAAACACCGATATGGACTAAAAGTTTTGATAAAATAGTATGCCTTTCAAATATTTTATTTGCAACATCTTTTCCAAGTTCGGTAAGAGTAAGAGAACCGTCTTCTGCCATTATTACATACCCGCCGTTTTTCAAAAGCCCAACTGCTCTTGATACACTAGGCTTTGAGTAGTTCATATATTCTGCAACATCGATGCTTCTTACAATGTTTTTTTCTTTAGATAAAATGTATATTGTTTCAAGATACATTTCGGCAGATTCCTGTAATTGCATAAACTTTTCTCCTTTTTCCTATATTTTATATTTATTTTATCACAGATAATGATTTTTTTCAAGTAAAAGAAAAATAGGAATTTTTTTACTTAAAAATTATTGACAAATAAGATAAGTTATGTTATCATAATTATTGGTTAGCATATGCTAATTGATTTTTTTGAAAACGAGTTAGCAGTGGCTAATTAAATAAAAGGCAGGCGATATTAATGAATTTAAAAAATGCAGAGATTGGAAAAGAATACATAATAAAATCTATTGAAACTTTTGACGAGGAACTTAATTCATTCTTGTTTTCTTTAGGGTGTTACAGTGGCGAACCTGTTACTGTTATATCACATCTTAAAGGAGGGTGTATTGTTTCTATTAAAGATGGAAGATATCATATAGATAACCCGTTGGCAGAAGCTATAAAAATATAGTATGTTAGTAGGTACTAACCATAATATAATAAAGGAGAAGAAAAAATGAGAATTGCTTTAGCAGGTAATCCCAACAGTGGAAAAACTACAATGTTTAATGCACTCACAGGTGCTAATGAAAAAGTAGGGAACTGGGCAGGGGTTACGGTTGACATAAAGGAACACACTTTAAGGAAAGAATTTTATGACGGGAAAGAAGAAATTATCATAGTTGACTTGCCCGGAGCGTATTCTATGTCACCTTTTACATCGGAAGAAAGTATAACAAGTTCTTTTATAAAAAATGAAAAACCTGATGTTTTAATAAATATTGTTGACGGAACTAATTTAAGCCGTAGTTTGTTTTTTACAACTCAGCTTTTAGAACTTGGTATTCCTGTTGTTGTTGCAATTAATAAAACTGATATAAATGAAAAGAAACAAACAAAAATTGACATAGGAACTTTATCTTTTACATTAGGTTGTCCTGTTGTGGAAACTGTATCCACATCTTCTGACGGACTAAAAGAAGTTATAAAAAAAGCAGTTTTTCAAATTGGAAAAGGGCAAGACGCTCCGTTTATGCAAAATGATATTGATATTAAAGATAAAAAGTCATCCGAAATGGCAGACAGAAAAAGATTCAGCTTTGTTAACAGTATTGTCAGAAACGTTGAGCAACGAAAAATTTTAACAAAAGAATTAAATTATCAGGATAAAATAGATGCATTTCTTACTAACAAGTGGCTTGGAATTCCTATATTTGCTTTTATAATGTTTCTTGTTTTTGATATATCTCAATCCTCATTCGGTCCGTTCTTAGCAGATACTTTAGTTGCGTGGATAGAAATGTTTCAGGAATGGGTTGGAGGGATTTTTTCTGATATTAATCCACTTTTATACGCAATTTTAGTTGACGGTATTATTGGCGGTGTAGGTGCTGTTGTAGGTTTCCTTCCTCTTGTAATGGTAATGTATTTCCTTATCGCACTGCTTGAAGATTGCGGATATATGGCAAGAGTTTCAGTAGTACTTGACCCTATATTTAAAAAAGTAGGTTTATCGGGTAAATCTGTTATTCCCTTTGTTATAGGAACAGGTTGTGCAATTCCGGGAGTTATGGCTTGTCGTACCATAAGAGATGAAAGGGAAAGGCGGGCAACAGCAATGCTGGCGCCATTTATGCCATGCGGTGCAAAACTACCTGTTATAGCACTTTTTGCAGGTGTGTTTTTTGATGACGCGTCTTGGGTAGGTACTTTAATGTACTTTGCAGGTATTGTAATTATTTTTATTGGCGCACTTCTTGTTAATAAAATTACAGGTAATAAGGCAAGGAAATCATACTTTATAATTGAACTTCCCGAGTATAAAATGCCAAGTATAAAAAGAGCATTTTTGTCTATGTGTTCACGTGGTTGGGCTTATATTGTAAAAGCAGGTACTGTTATCCTTATATGTAATACTGCTGTTCAGATTATGCAATCATTTAATTTGAACTTTGAACTTATAGAAGAAGGTATGGAATCAACTTCAATTCTTGCTAAGGTTGCATCTCCTTTTGCTGTTTTACTTATTCCTTTGGGATTTGGTGTATGGCAAATGGCTGCTGCGGCAATTACAGGATTTATCGCAAAAGAAAATGTTGTTGGTACACTTGCAGTGTGCTATGGCGTAACTAATTTTATAGATGTTGAAGAACTTGCACTTACAAGCGGTTCTTTAGAGGTTGCAGGAATTTTTGCTCTTACAAAATCGGCAGCGTTAGCATGTTTAATGTTTAATTTATTTACTCCTCCTTGTTTTGCTGCAATCGGAGCAATGAATTCTGAAATGAAAAGTGCTAAATGGTTATGGGGCGGAATTTCACTCCAGATTGCAACAGGTTACATAGTATCATATCTGGTATATCAGATAGGCTCTCTTATTGAAACAGGAACAGTTGGCAATGGATTTATCGGAGGACTTATTGCTGTTTTGTGTATGATAGGTATTATCATTTATCTTTGTGTAAAAGCAGATAATAATCTTAAAAAACAAAAGGTATAAACTTATGGAAAACTTAATTGTGATTTTAATATTAGTATGTATAGTTGGTTTGGCACTAAGATACATATATAAATCCAAAAAGCAGGGGGCTAAATGTATTGGCTGCCCGTATGCTAAAGAATGCAGTAAGAAATCCTGCGGCGAGGATTCTTAAAAAATAATATTATTGTAAATTAACACGTGTGCTTTTACAAAATTATTGTTGCTATAGTGAAAAATATTTTTATCTATTGACTTTAATTTAATAATGTGTTAAGTTATTTAATGTAAAAATTTAATATATTCACACAAAGTGTTGATTATGTCGCAAAAAAAAGGCATAATCAGTGTAAAGGGAATGGGGTGAGAATCCCCTGCGGTTAAACTGTCGGTGTGTGCATCGAAGTTTTTATATCCGTTATCGAAAGATAGTCATTGGGAAACTGAGAAGGCAGGATATAAAAATGTGGGCTTTTTTGCCTATATGGTGCGAGTCACAAGACCTGCTTTGGTATTGTTCCGTAAGTGCCAATTGGCATAGGAATGGTGTTTTCAGATTGAGATTTAAATATATTTAGGGGATTTATCCTATATTCTTATCTGAATTGTGATTCATCACAGAAAAACTCAGCTGTGGTAATTTTTTTAAAAAGAAAAATTGCCGCAGTTTTTTTGTTGCCTGCGGTAAGCAAATCGGAGGTGAGAAACACAATAAAACAACTTATTTTAAAATTGAGTTTTTTAGATGAAAGGATTGAATCAAATTGAAATTAAAAAAAGGATTTAAAAGTTTTTCAGCTATTTTATTAGTATTCACAATGCTTATGTCACTTTTACCTATAGGAGTTATGGCGACAGACAGCATCACGGTTTATGTTAGTGTGGTACAAGACGGAGAATTTACAACCGGAAAAAACAAAGAAACAATGGCATATGTTCCGGTTACATTGGATATTGAGTCACCAACGATTGATGATGCATTTACCGCCCTGCACGATACCTATTATGTAGACGGAGCAAACGGCTATAGAACGACTGATATGGGGGCTTATATCTCCATCACGAAATTTTGGGGCATAGAATCTGAATATGCCGGCTACTGTAATAACAACCACGTTGCATGGAGTGTTAACGAAAAGGTTGAAGATAAAGCCCATCTCGTTTTTTGGTTCTATCAGGATACAAAAGGCTGGTCTGACGCATACACATTTTTTGATAAAACTACCGCTACAGTGGCTAGTGAAGATGTTTTAAATCTGACTCTTATTAAGGAAGGGAATTCTCCGCTTTCCAATGCAGTGATTACTGTAGATGGCAAAGAGGTTCCTGACAAAATAACCGATGCCGAGGGTAAGGTTTCTCTGTCGTTTGAAGAAGGTGGTACATATACGGTTTCTGCTAAATTTGACGGTTCATACATTGTACCTCCCGTTTGTATTGTTACTGTAACGGAAGAAGGTAAAACAGATGCGGAATATGTAGCGGAAGACAAAGAAGCACTCTCTGTTACTTATACTAACGAACAAAACATTACTCTTCCAAAAACAGGCAAAAGTGGGAAAACCAGAATTGAATGGATTTCTGATAGTTCGAGTATAAATGCTGATACAGGCGTAGTCACTATTCCCGATGAAGATACAATGGTCACCTTGACAGCTACAATCTGGTGCAATGAAGCATCAGATACTAAAACATTTCCCATTAATATTCCCGGACGACTTAACACTGCGAAAAAAATAATAGAATCAAGTACTGTTAAACCGATAGAATATACCAATTCAACAGGTTCGGGATTTAAATATGACTCTGTGACAGATGACACCAATATATTAGCTTTGGTATGTGAACTAATAAATGATGATGGTATTACTGTGGCGTTTGCTGAGAATTTTACTCCAACAGATATTATTGCCCAAGATGGCACTATCACTTACCCAAAAGATGATGTAAAAGAAATTATCCTGCCTATTATACTAACTTTTAATGAACAAAGTGAACAGATAAATGTAAGTGCTGTAATTCCAAAACATTCACAAACGAAAGCAGAAACCATAGATGCTATGAAATCAGATGTTGCAGCGTATATGAATGATCCTAAAGTGCTAAATGGCAACACTTCTTTAAACAATGTGAAGACTACACTTTTACTACCAGGTGGCAAGACATCAGGACTGTATATCGTATGGGCATCAAGCAACGAAGATGTAATTAAAGTCACCGGAAATCCTGTTAGTTCTTCTTCTCATCCCTCAGGTGGTAAGTATGAGGTTAAGATTAATCGTCCGAATGTAGGAGAACAGGATGTAAATGTTACTTTGACAGCAACACTTGTCTATAAGGAAACTTCTATTATGTGTGGTGCAGGTCCTATGCCTGAGAAGTCAGATTGTCAGATTGCCTTTGATATTGTAGTTTCTGCTGTAACGCGTGAAGAAATGCAGACTGTTTTAGATGGTGCTGCATCTGATATTAAAGTTACGGATAAAAACGGTGCGATTGCAGACTTATCAAATATTAAGGATAACCTGTATTTTCCATCTTACGAGGGCTACACTACCACATGGAGTACAGAAAATCTGCCAATCACAATTCCCGATAAAGGATATGACAAATCCACAGTAACTCGCCCTGTTTTAGGAGAAAATGTAACAGGAACAATAACTCTCACGCTTGCCAAAGGAAAAACAATTTTATCCAAAAACTTTGATGCCACAGTATTAGCATGGACAGAATCTGAACTGGAAACGGAACGCGACAAGTTACAACGAATAGCGGATGCACTGACCTTCGATGAGATAAAAAATAAAAATACCGATGCTAATTCGGTTACATCAAATCTATATTTAAGACAAAATGCCAAAATTGATGGAGAAAAAGTTACTTTCAATACATACAATTCTGCATCTTATCCCTATCAAATTACATGGAACATTACACCAGGCGATGTAATTACATTCAGTAATGGCACAGGTAAGGTTACAGCACCTCTTAATACTACAGAAGTTAGCCTTGATGCTGAAATTACATTGAAGGCTTCTATCGAAGGTGTAAAAAGTGTTAAGAAAACAATTAAGATTACCATTCCAGGCTCTCGCAGTTTAAACACTGCTGAATCTTTAGAGGCTTTACTGGATGGTATTGCAGCACAAACAACAGATACAACCAACTGGGAGTCTTTTATGGCTATGGCTGCCTATGAAAAGGTACGTCCTTCGGGTTTGAAACTTACGGATACAGCAAAACAAAATATGATAAATATCTCACTTAATAGTATTTCTTCAGGAAATCCTGATGAATCCGTCTATGCTAAGACAATTCTTGATATGCAAAGTATTGGTATAAATCCTAAAGAGATTTATCCGGTCAACGGTAACACACCTGTAGATGTTGTGGCGGGGCTAAACAGTACTTCTCATCAAAGCGCAATCTGGACTGCTGCTTATACACTTCTTGCTTATCAGCAAGGTAACTATAGTACGGATACAAAGGAAGCGGATTTAGTTAATGCACTTTTAGATACTCAACTTGAAAATGGCGGCTGGACTGCATTTGAAACAGCAGAGGCAGATGCTACAGGTATAGCTATCCTGGCACTTGCTAAATATTATAATGACAATGCTGCTGTAAAGGATGCTATCGATAAGGCGGTTCATTATCTTAGTGAAGTTCAGCTCAGTAACGGTGGTTTTGGCGGAACATGGGGTGAGAATGCCAACAATTCTGCCTGTGTCATTATGGGACTTAGTGCGATGGGCATCAACCCTGACACTGATAGCCGTTTCATCAAAAACGGTAACAGTGTTGTGGATAGACTTTTAGATTTTGCTTTGGAGGATAATAGCGGATTTGGGTTTAATGACGGTGATACAACGGTAAATGCTTATGCCACACAGCAGGGCTTTCCTGCTCTTATTGCGGTATATCAAGTAATTAAAAATGGTACAGCCTACAATGTCTATGACTTCAGTAGTAACACTCTGTCCCCAGGACGTGCTACAGGCACAGGTGCAGTTATAACTCCATCTAAACCAAGTGGAGATAGTATCACTGTCAGAGTAACCATTAAGTCAGATACAGGCTATTGGCTAAATAACAAATCTGTAACCTTATCAGGTACAGGTGCTACCGTATATCATGCCCTGATAAAAGCACTTGAAAACAGTGGCATCACTCAGGTAGGAGCTGAAAGCGGATATATTGAATCCATGACAAAAAGTGGACGCACATTGGCTGAGTTTAACGATAGTAAAAATTCCGGATGGATGTATAAAGTCAATGATACCTTGCCAAAGGTGGGTCTGACTGAATGCGAAATTAATAACGGAGATAAAATTGTTTGGTTCTTTACTAATGACTGGACGACTGTTCCCGGCACAACAGGTTCCTTTGGTGGAAAAGGAACTTCTCCTAAAAAAGATACAAATGAGGAAGAAGCCAAAAAGGAAGATGCCGAAATTCAAGAAAAACCCACTTTCACAGAAACCACTTTTTATGATGTTAAAAAAGAAGATTGGCACTATAATTACATAAAGTATGTATATGAAAATAATCTTATGTGTGGTACGGGTAACGGTTTTGAGCCTGAAGGTAAAATGTCAAGAGCTACGCTCGTAACCGTTCTTTACAGAATGGCAAAGCCTGAAAGTGTTGAAAGCACACATAACTTTAAAGATGTAGTTAAAGGTCAGTGGTATTCTGATGCGGTTGCTTGGGCGGCTGCAAAAGGAATTGTAAATGGTATCACAAGCACAGAGTTTGCACCCGATAGTGATATATCCCGTGAACAGATGGCACTTATTATCTATCGTTTTGCAAAAATGCAGGGTTATGATGTAACTAATAAGGCTGAAATTTCAAGCTTTGCAGATACAGGTGATGTAAGTGATTGGGCACTTGATGCAATTTCTTGGGCAAACAAAGCTGAACTTGTAAATGGTACAAGTGAAACTACACTTTCACCGAAAGCTACCGCAACCCGTGCTCAGGTTGCGAAAGTTCTGATGCGTTTTTGTGAGAATGTAATAAAATAAGAATTTAAGGTATTTTGCGAACAGTTAGAGTAAAAACTGACTGCTCGCTTTCGCCTTTTTAAAAGGAGCATTAAAAATGAAGAGATTTATATCAATGTTTTTAATACTGATAATATGTTTATCAACTTATGTTACATCTTTTGCTAAAATAAATTATGATATTGATTTTGTTTTAAATGATATTGCTTCATATATATTAAAAACTGTACCAAATCCAAAAGTAGGTTCTGTTGGAGGGGAATGGACGGTTTTAGGTCTTTCGCGAAGTGGTATAGAGATTACGGATGAATACTATATGAACTATTATGAAAATGCAGAAGAATATGTGAAGAAAAATAAAGGTAATCTTCACGATAAGAAATATACTGAATATGCAAGAGTTATTGTTGCCCTTACATCTATCGGTAAAAGTCCTGAAGATGTTGCAGGTTATAATCTTCTAACACCACTTGGCGATTATGAAAAAACAATTTGGCAAGGAATAAATGGAGCAATATGGGCACTTATTGCACTTGATTGCGGAAATTATGATATGCCGGATAATCCTGATGCTACCATTCAGGCAACAAGAGAGATGTATATAAACTATATTCTTGATAATCGGACATCAGATGGAGGATGGGCGCTTTCAGGAGATACAGCAAATCCTGATATTACGGGAATGGCACTTTGTGCTCTTTCGAAATATCAGTATAATAAGAGTGTGAAAAACGCAATAAACACAGCACTTGATACAATGAGTAAAAATCAGGATGATAAAGGAGGCTTTTCGAGTTTTGGAACTCCGAATTCTGAAAGTTGTGTTCAAATGCTTGTTGCTCTTAGTGAACTTGGTATTTCAATTAATGATTCGCGGTTTGTTAAAAACGGATATACGATTTTAGATAATCTTATGACCTGCTATGTTCGGGGAAAAGGATTTACTCACGAAAATGGTGGGAACAGTTCAAATCTTATGGCAACCGAGCAGGCTTTTTATGGTATAGTTTCAGTAAAGAGAGCAAGTACAGGTAAACCCGGTTTGTTCCAAATGTCTGATGCAGTTTCCTTTTTTGAAAATACTGAGTCTTTGATTGGGTTGAAAAATAAAAATAAAGATGTTATGAAAATGGATGTTATTCTTCCGGGTAAGACTTTTACAGATATAGCAGAATATAAAGAAAAAACAAAAATTGAAGCATTGGCTGAAAGGGGAATTATAAACGGTAAGTCAGAAAATATTTTTGATCCGGACGGTACAATGACACGTGCAGAATTTGCAACTATTATAACCAAAGGTCTTGGCATTTATAAAAAGAGCAACATTGTTTTTAAAGATGTAAATGTAAATGATTGGTTTTACAACTATGTTTCTATTGCATATTCTTACGGAATTATAAAAGGTATATCGGAAAATGAGTTTAATCCAAACGGAACGGTAAGTCGTGAAGAAGCAGCAGTTATGATTGCAAGGGCTTCGGAACTATGTGGTATGGATACCGAAATGGATATTCGCATGGTCCGTGATGTTCTTGCTCAGTTTTCAGACTATATTTCAAGTTCAGAATGGTCGCAAAGTTCACTTGCCTTTTGCTACAGTGAAAAAATCCTTGATGACAGTGTTATGGATATAAAACCGAAAGAAGCGGTTACAAGAGGAGAATTTGCATCCATGTTTTATAAAATGATTTCTCTTGCAGAACTTATTTAAGGAGGAATTAAATGAGAAAACATTATAAAAAGATTTTAACAGGTTTTGTAATTTTAATATTGTTAGTTATTGCTTTTTTGTGTGGTGGTGATGCACCTGGGCTTAGCAATTATACTTTAAGGTCAAAAGAAAATACAAATACTAAACAGGTTGAGGAAATCAAAGAAACAAAAACTATTAAAGAAAACGACTCTTTATGCGAAAGTGATTTCCAACAAAAAAATGAAAACAAAAATCTTAAATATCAGGAAGAAACTAAAATTGTTATAAAAGAAAACACAGAAGAGAATAAACAAAAAAACGATTCAATGCTTAATGAAAATCCTGTACCTGTCAAGCCTGAAAATATATCGGTTGCAGATAAAGAACTTACTTGTACACTATCTGTAAGGTGCGATACGGTTTTAAATAATATTGGATGGCTTGATGACAAAAAAACAGATATAGTGCCAAAAGACGGCGTTATATTTGAAAAAAAGACTGTTGTTTTCTACGAAGGCGAAAGTGTTTTCAATGTGCTTATGCGGGAAATGAAACGAAGTAAGATACATCTGGAATTTGAAAACACTCCTTTATATAACAGTGCCTATATTGAAGGTGTAGCCAATATTTACGAATATGACTTAGGCGAACTGTCAGGATGGATGTATAAAGTTAATGGGTGGTTTCCTAATTACGGATGTTCACTATATCAGCTTAAAGAGGGTGATAATGTGGAATGGGTATATACGTGCGATCTTGGAGTAGATGTAGGTGGAGAATATTCAAAAGGAAATGGTAAATATAATGAATGAATTTAAAACATACCATCCAATTGTAAATTTTACATATTTTGCATTTGTAATTGTTTTTTCCTGCTTTTTTATGCATCCGTTGTGCCTTGTTATTTCGCTTGTATCAGGATTTTTATATTCTGTCATACTGAAAGGAAAAAAACAGGTCAAAATTAATTTTATGTATATGCTTCCAATGTTAATTGTAATGGCGCTTATAAACCCTGCTTTTAATCACGAAGGTGTAACTGTTATAACATACCTACCAAGCGGAAACCCTCTTACATTTGAATCCATAGTTTACGGGCTGTGTTCGGCTACAATGATCATAAGTGTTATATGCCATTTTGCATGCTTTAATGAAGTTATGACTAGTGATAAGTTTATCTATCTGTTTGGTAAAATTATTCCTGCATTGTCACTTATAATATCAATGACACTACGCTTTGTGCCTAAGTTTGCATCTCAAATAAAAATCGTAAGCAATGCACAAAAGTGTATAGGGCGTGATGTTTCAAACGGCAGTGTTATAAAACGCGTAAAGAGAGGACTTAATATTTTATCTATTATGACAACATGGTCTTTAGAGAATGCTATTGAAACTGCTGACAGTATGAAATCACGAGGATATGGCATACCGGGCAGAACAGCGTTTTCAATTTTCAGGTTTGACAGGAGAGATAAAAAAGCACTAATTTGTATTTTGATTTTGGGTATATATATACTAACAGGAAACATAACAGGTGAAATGGATTTTAATTTTTTCCCATCTATACAAATGTCAAACATTTCTGTGTTCGGAATAAGCGTTTTTATGGCATATTTTTTACTGTGTGTATGTCCTGTAATTATTGAACTTTGGGAGGTGAAAAAATGGAAAACATTAGTATCAAAAATTTAAGTTTTACTTACCCGAAACAAGCAAAGAGAACTCTTGAAAATATAAATTTTACAGTTAATCAGGGCGAGTTTCTTTTGCTTTGCGGAAAATCAGGATGTGGTAAAACTACGCTTCTAAAATTATTAAAACCCTCATTATCGCCATTTGGAAAAAAAGAAGGAAACATATATTTTAACGCAAAATTACTGACAGATTACACTATAAAAGAACAAGCGTCTAAAATAGGATTTGTAATGCAAAATCCTGACAATCAGATTGTAACAGATAAAGTATGGCACGAACTTGCATTTGGACTCGAGAGTCTTGGATACAAACAAAATGAAATAAGGACAAGAGTGTCTGAAATGGCATCTTTTTTTGGAATACAAAATTGGTTTTATAAAAATGTATGCGAACTTTCGGGCGGTCAGAAACAACTTTTAAATCTTGCATCCATCATGGTTATGCAACCATCCGTATTAATACTTGATGAGCCAACAAGTCAACTTGACCCGATTGCTTCGGAAGAATTCTTAAATGTTCTTGAAAGAATAAACCGTGAACTGGGTACAACTGTTATACTCGCTGAGCATTGTCTGGAAGATGCTTTTTCAATGGCGGACAGGATTATTGTTATGGATAACGGAAAAGTTATTGCAGATGATAACCCCAAAAACATAGGCGAAATTTTAAAATCTCAAAATCATGATATGTATAAAGCTCTTCCAACACCTTTGAGAGTTTATGGCAATGTGCCAAATAACCTGCCTTGTCCGTTAACTGTAAGGGAAGGCAGAATGTGGCTTTTAGAATATTCAAAAGAGAATGTACTAAATCCTGATATTATTCCGAAAGATATAATTAAGAATAATAATGAAACCGTAATAGAAGTTAAAGATGCGTATTTCCGATACGAAAAGGATTTACCCGATGTTGTAAAAGGGTTGGATTTAACTGTAAATAAGGGTGAAATTTTTTGTTTGCTCGGAGGTAACGGAACGGGAAAATCAACAGCAATTTCTCTTATAGCAGGACTTAATAAAGCGTATAGAGGCGATGTTTTTATAAAAGGTAAAAGTATTTTAAAAACAAAAGATTTATATAATGGACTTTTGGGAGTTCTTCCGCAAAATCCACAAAGTATGTTTGTAAAAAAAACCGTATACCTTGACTTAATGGAAATATTACGAGATAAAAAACTTTCCAAGAAAGAAAAAGAACAAAAGGTACATAATATATCAACACTTTTAAGAATAGATAATCTTTTAGAAAGCCATCCTTATGATTTATCCGGTGGCGAACAACAAAGAGTTGCACTTTCCAAGATACTTCTTACGGAGCCTGAAATTTTGCTACTTGACGAGCCGACAAAAGGAATGGATATACATTTTAAAGAAGAATTTGCAGATATTCTTTTAGATTTAAAATTAAAAGGCGTTACAATTCTTATGGTATCTCATGATTTAGAATTCTCGGCAAAGTATGCTGACAGATGCGCTCTGATGTTTGACGGAAAGTTGACATCTTGTGATACACCAAGAGAGTTCTTTAAGGGGAAGAATTTTTATACAACGTCTGCAAATCGTATGGCAAGAACAAAACTTTCTGATGCGGTTTTAGCAGAAGATATAATTCTTGCCTGTGGAGGAAAAATAGAAAAATTAGAAAAGAAAACGCAAAATACAGAATCAGAAAATCATATAAGTGATAATGAAATGCAAATAACGCAAATTCCAAAGTCGGAGAGAAACATTGCTAAAAAAACTCTTATGGCATTATTTATAATATTTCTTTTAATACCTCTTACAATTTATATCGGGATTTCATTCTTTGGTGACAGGAAGTATTATTTTATAAGTATTCTTATTATATTGGAAACAATAATACCATTTTGCATGATGTTTGAAGCAGGAAAACCGAAAGCAAGAGAACTCGTACTGATAAGTGTATTATGTGCTATGGCAGTTGCTGGAAGAGCAGCGTTCTTTATGCTTCCTGAGTTTAAACCTGTCGTGGCACTTATAATTATTTCCGGTGTGTGTTTAGGAGGAGAGGCAGGATTTTTGGTAGGTGCGGTTACTGCCTTTGTTTCAAATTTTTTCTTTGGGCAAGGTCCATGGACACCATGGCAGATGTTTGCATTTGGTATCATAGGTTTTATAAGTGGTATTCTTTTTAAAAAAGGTCCTTTTAAAAGGGATAGGGTGTCACTTACAATATTTGGATTTTTTGCAACTCTTGTAATATATGGGGGGATTATGAATCCGGCATCAGTAATTATGTATCAGAATAAAATTAACTGGAATATGATTTTCTCATCTTATGTTGTTGGAATACCAATGGATTTAATTCATTCTATCTCAACTGCTTTTTTTCTGTGGATTCTATCTGAGTCGATGATAGAAAAACTGGAAAGAATAAAAGTTAAATATGGTTTGGTCAATATTTAAAAATAAGTATAGAATAAATTTTATTTACAATAAAAGTTTCAAATAATTTTAAAAAAATCACTTACTGTTTTTAGTAAGTGATTTTTTATGTTAAATTTCGTCTTTTACAAGTTCCAATTTCCCCACAGATATTTCAAAAGCAGTTTTTGTAATTTCAGTTTCGTCATCTAATTTTTTCTGATAATTTCTGCTTTGAATTCTGCCTGAAATCCTTATTCTGTCTCCGACATTTAAGTTTGATGCAAATTTGGCATTTCGTCCCCATGCAATACAAGGTATATAGTCTGATTTATTATGTATTCTGTTGACTGCAAGTAAAATGTCTGTTATTTCTCTGCCAAAAGGCGTAATACGATAAACAGGGGGCTTGCAAATGAAACCATCAAGATATATTTCATTTTTATCTGGACTTTCAAATGATGCTTCGCTTATATCTTTTGCAAAAAGGGTAAGAAGAAGTTTGTTGCCGACTGAAGAAAAATTATTATAAGAACGGAATTGACCATATATACTAAGTTTTGCTCCATAAGATAAATTAAGGTTTTCATTTAAAAGTCTTTCGGACACCGTTACATTTATTGTATCAAAAGAATCGGAAAGTCTTTGTGACTTTATTTTAAAGTTAAAAAACTTTTCTTCGTATATTTCGTGGCTGAGTGTAAGTTCGCTTTCAACTGTTCCTAATACAAATGCGTAGTTGTTTTCAGTTTCTTTAATTAACATATCTTTTATCTCCTATTTAATATTATACTAAATATTATTATAGAAGATTTGAAAATATGCCTAAAAAGAAATCTGATCTTCTTTTAAGTAATCAATTCCAAAATGTTCATAAGCAAGTTTGGTCACCATTCTGCCTCTTGGTGTACGGTTTAGAAATCCTAACTGAAGTAAATAAGGTTCATAAACATCTTCAATTGTCGTTGCTTCTTCGCCTATTGTTGCGGCAAGAGTATCAAGTCCTACGGGTCCTCCGCCAAAAGCGTTTATTATTGCAAGAATCATTCTTTTATCAGTTTTATCAAGACCAATATTATCAATTTCCATCATTTTTAAGGCTTTGTCAGTTATTTCTTTTGTGATAACACCATTTCCCAAAACCTGTGCATAATCTCTTACTCTTTTTAAAAGCCTGTTTGCAATTCTTGGCGTTCCTCTTGAACGTGAAGCAATTTCCAAAGCACCTTCATCTTCAATTTCAATATTTAAAATTCCTGCTGATCTTGTAACGATTTTTTTGAGTTCTTCCGTTGTGTATAAATCAAGCCTTAAAAGAACGCCAAAACGATCTCTTAAAGGTGCAGTAAGATTTCCTGCTTTAGTTGTGGCACCGATTAAGGTGAATTTAGGAAGGTCAAGCCTGATACTCCTTGCAGACGGACCTTTCCCTATAATAATATCCAAAGCATAATCTTCCATAGCAGGATATAAAACTTCTTCGACACTTTTTGAAAGACGATGGATTTCGTCAATGAACAAAACATCATTTTCTGAAAGATTGGTAAGGATTGCTGCTAAATCACCGGGTTTTTCAATGGCAGGACCTGATGTGACACGGATATTGACATTAAGTTCGTTTGCAATGACCTGAGAAAGAGTGGTTTTACCAAGTCCCGGAGGTCCATACAGTAAAACATGGTCTAAAGATTCGTCCCTTTGTTTTGCTGCGGTTATGCATATATTTAAATTTTCTTTTGAATTTTCCTGACCGACATAATCGCATAAGAACTTCGGCCTTAAAGACTGGTCGTTATCGCAAGAAAGTTCTCTTGCTGAAATTATTCTTTCGTTTTCCTCCATAACAAATCCTCACTTTAGTTCATTAAAAGTTTCAATGCATTTTTTATAATATCTTCAACATTGGCATAACTGTCTTTAACATTTGAAACAGCACCTTTTGCTTCAAGTTGTGAATATCCAAGCACCATAAGAGCATCGACTGCTTCTTTTATCATATCGTTTGAAACAAGTGAATCACTGGTTGCCATCTCTTCATAGTTACCTGTCTTGGCAATCTTGTCTTTTAATTCCAAAACGATTCTTTCTGCAATTTTTTTACCAATGCCTGGTGCTTTGGTTATAGCACCGATATCGCTTTTAATAACGGATATGGCAAATACGTCTGTCGGCATAAATGACAGTATGGATAATGCTGCTTTAGGACCTACTCCTGAAACTGTAATCAGCATCTGAAATGTACTTAGTTCTTCAAGCGAACAAAAACCATAAATATCAAATGTGTCTTCTCTTATATGAGTATAAGTATATGCTAAAAATTCATCGTTTAAAGTTGCTCTTTCCAAAGTGGTAAAAGATGTATAAACTTTATATCCTGCACCACCGACATCTATTACCATAAAATTATTTTCTTTATAAGTAACTTTGCCTTTTAAATAATAAAACATTTATATACCTACCTTATGTTTAGTTTAGAATTCATATTAAACGAATGAGCATGGCAAACTGCAACAGCCAGTGCATCGGCAACATCATCAGGTTTAGGTATTTTTTCCAAGTTTAAAAGAACTTTAACCATTTGCTGAACCTGTTCTTTTGCCGCTCTTCCGTAACCAACGACAGCCTGCTTGATTTGCAGGGGAGTGTACTCACATATCGGAATATCATTTATCGCTCCGCATAACAGACATACACCTCTGCCCTGACCAACATTTATAGCAGTTTTTGCATTATTGTTAAAAAATAATTCCTCAATCGCAATAACATCGGGTTTATATTCATTTATTATGCAATTTAATTCATCGTAAATTTTCTTTAGTCTACCCGCAAAATCAGTGTGTGCCTCAGTGGTAATCTTAGTATATTCAATGACTTTGAACTTATTTCCGACATATTCTATGATACCAATTCCCACTATTGCAAAGCCAGGGTCTATCCCAAGTATTCTCATATTTAAAACCTCTTTTGCATAAAAATACATTTTTTTGTATTTTTATAAAAAATACTTGCATTTTTAGAAATAATATAGTATAATCTAATATATTGTAACATATTTATTTTAATTTAACAATAATTAAATTTATAAAACTTTTTGGAGGAATAAAAATGAGCAAGAAAGAAAAAGTAATTTTAGCGTATTCAGGCGGTCTTGATACATCTATCATTATCCCATGGCTAAAAGAAAATTATGATTACGAAGTTATCGCTGTATGTGGCGATGTAGGTCAGGGTAAAGAAACTGAAGGGCTAGAAGAAAAAGCGTTAAAAACAGGTGCTTCTAAACTTTATATAGAAGATTTGAAAGAAGACTATGTTGCAAATTACATATTCCCTACATTAAAAGCAGGTGCTGTATATGAAGGAAAATATTTACTTGGCACATCTCATGCACGTCCTTGTATTGCTAAAAGACTTGTTGAAATAGCAGAAAAAGAAGGTGCAGTTGCAATTTGTCATGGTGCAACAGGTAAGGGGAATGACCAGGTAAGATTTGAACTTACAATTAAAGCGCTTGCTCCTCATCTTAAAATTATTGCACCTTGGAGAATTTGGGATATCCGTTCAAGAGAAGATGAGATTGAATATGCAGAAAAAAGAAATATTCCAATCCCTGTAACCAAAGAAGATAACTATTCAATGGATAGAAATGTATGGCACTTATCTCATGAAGGTTTGGATTTGGAAGATCCATGGAACGAACCTAAATATGATAAAATTTTACAACTTATGACTACACCTGAAAAAGCACCTGATAAGTGTGAATATATTGAAATAGAATTTGAAAAAGGTGTTCCTGTTGCTATTAACGGAGAAAAAATGTCTCCGCTTAAATTAGTTGAAAAAGCAAATGAACTTGGCGGAAAACACGGCGTTGGTATTGCCGATATGGTTGAAAACAGACTTGTTGGTATGAAATCAAGAGGTGTGTATGAAACTCCGGGTGGAACTATTTTATACACTGCTATAAAAGAACTTGAATATTTATGCTTAGACAGGCAGACAATGCACTACAAAGAACTTGTATCTTTTAAATATGCAGAACTTGTGTATGACGGATTATGGTTCACTCCTTTAAGAGAAGCAATTGATGCATTTGTTAATGTTTGTGCCGAAAATGTAACAGGTACGGTAAGACTTAAATTATATAAAGGTCAGGTAACTCCTGCAGGTGCTAAATCTCCATATTCATTATACTCAGAAGAGTTTGCTACTTTTGATGAAGATGAAGTTTATAATCATAAAGATGCAGAAGGATTTATCAACTTGTTCGGCTTACCACTAAAAGTAAGAGCGCTTAAAGAAAAAGAAAACAAATAAGGAGTCGCATTATGAAATTATGGGGTGGTCGATTTTCCAAGGAAACTGACAGTCTTGCCAATGACTATAACTCTTCAATAAAGTTTGACAAAAGACTTTATAAGGAAGATATTACAGGCAGTATTGCTCATGTTAAAATGCTTGGGAATCAGAATATTATTCCAAAAGAGAATGCCTTAAAAATAGAAAAAGAATTAAATAATATTTTAGCCGATATTGAATCGGGGAAAGTTGAATTTTCCATAAATGCAGAAGATATTCATATGAATATTGAAACCATTCTTATAGAAAGATTAGGGGATATAGGAAAACAACTTCATACAGGCAGAAGCAGAAATGACCAGGTTGCAGTTGATTTTAAAATGTATTTAAGAAATGAATGTGAAGATATTCATAGTCTTTTATACAATTTACTTTGCGTAATATTAAAAATTGCAAAAGAAAATAAAAATACTGTAATGCCCGGTTATACGCATTTGCAAAAGGCTCAGCCGATAACGTTATCCCATCATATGATGGCATATTTCCAAATGTTTCTAAGAGATTATGACAGGCTTACCGATTGTGTTAAAAGGCTTAATTTCTGTCCTTTAGGTTCAGGTGCACTTGCTACAACCACTTATCCTCTTGACAGGGAATTTACTGCAAAGGAACTTGGCTTTACAGCACCTACCGAAAACAGTCTTGACGGCGTTTCGGACAGGGATTATGCAATAGAATTCACATTTGTTGCATCAATGATAATGATGCATCTTTCAAGATTTTCGGAAGAAGTTATTCTATGGTGTACCAATGAATATTCTTTTGTAGAACTTGATGATAGTTTTTCTACAGGCTCAAGTATAATGCCTCAGAAGAAAAATCCTGATATGGCAGAACTTACACGAGGTAAAACAGGCAGAGTTTATGGCTCTCTTATGACACTTCTTACAGTTATGAAAGGTCTTCCTCTTGCTTATAATAAAGATATGCAGGAAGATAAGGAAGCAACTTTTGATGCAGTTGATACGCTTAAAATGTGCCTTCCTGTGTTTACAAAAATGCTTGATACTGCTAAATTTAATAAAGCAAATATGGAAAACGGTGCAAAAAAAGGATTTACAAATGCAACCGATGCTGCAGATTACTTAGTAAAATGCGGTATCCCGTTTCGTGATGCTCATAAAGTAATTGGTGAAATGGTAGCATATTCAATAGAAAATAATATTTCATTAGAAGAAATAGAATTAACTAAGTTAAAAGAGTTTTCACCGGTTATAACTGAAGATTTCTATAATGCAATTTCTCTTAATACCTGTGTCAATGAAAGAAATGTCTATGGCGGTCCGTCTGAGAAAGCCATAGAAAAAGCAATAAAAAATGCCGAAGAATTTTTAAAAGTAAACGCATAGAAAAGCAAACTAAAAAATAAGTTGCACAAAAAGTGCAACTTATTTTTTGTATATATCATTTGAAAATATTGTCATATAAAAAACCTCGCAAGAGATTTATATCGATGAGTGCTATGCACGACATAGCAGCGCACAGCACTCAACGTGTGCAGTTTGCGGAAACATATCACAAGCAATAATTTCTTGTATTTTATACTCATTATTTTGTGTAAGAATATTCAAATCTCTTGCTAAAGTTGCAACATCACAGGAAACATAACAAATTTTATCTGGCTTTAGTTTTTCTATCTCGGCAAGAAGATTTTTGTCACATCCTGAGCGTGGAGGATCAAGTATTACAGCAGTAGGACGATTTTCATTTTCTATCAAATTATATATAATATCCTCTGCTTTTCCCGTATAAAATGTTGCATTGGTTATACCGTTGAGTTTTGCATTTTCGTTTGCATATTCTATCGCTTCGTCAATTACTTCAACGCCTATAACTTCTTTTACTTTATGAGAAGCACAAAGTCCGATTGTGCCTATCCCGCAGTATATATCAAATAAAACATCATCTTTTTTTAGCTCAAGAAGTTCTATTGCTTTATTGTAAAGGTTGGAAACATTATAAGGATTAACCTGAAAAAAAGATTTGCTTCCTATTTTAAATTTTAATCCTGAAATTTCATCTTTAATATATGGATTCCCGTAAAGTGTAATAACTTCATCTCCAAGTATAACATTATTCTTTTTTGGGTTGATATTTACAATAATTGATTTTATATTTTCAATTTCAAGAAGGCTCGATTTAAGTTTATCAAGATAAGGAATGTTCTTTTTATAAGATACAATTCCTGCCATGATTTCGCCTGTGTGAATACCAATACGGTAAAATATATGCCTTATAAGACCTTCGCTCGTTTTTTCATCGTATGGTTGAATGTTATATTCTTCCATCCAATCTTTAACTTTTTTTGCTACAATAAAAGCATTTTTATCCTGAATTAAACAATTATCCATATTTATAACATCGTGAGTTTTAGATCTGTAAAAACCACAAACAATTTTTTTATCCTTATCATAGGAAACAGGTATAAGGGCTTTATTCCTGTAATTTAAAATTTGTTTTGAAGGAATGATTTTTGTAACATTAAAATCTATTTTGCCTATTCGTTTTATGGCGTCATTAACTTTTAATAATTTCATATCAAGTTGCTTTTTATAATCAGTGTTAAGAAGAGTACAACTTCCGCATTTTGTGAAATGAGGGCAAATAGGATTAATTCTTGAATTTGAAGGTATCAAAACTTCGGATAGTTTGCAATAAACTATATTTCCTTTAATTTTTAAAATTTTACAGGATACTGTTTCTCCTATAAGAGTATAAGGAACAAAGAACACATACTGATCTTTTTTTGCCACTCCGTGTCCTTCTGATGTTATTGATGTAATTTCTAAAGTTATAAAATCATTCTTTTTCATAATACACTCCGATGTTTATAATAATATAATTATAACATAAATAATAAAAAAAACAAGATTTCGGTAAAAATCTTGTTCTACATGTAATTTTATTCCAGGTATTTTATGTTTGCTCCGAGACTGTTTAAATTATCAACAAAGTTAAAATATCCTCTTGTGATGTAATGAGAATTTTTAATAATTGTTTCTCCATCTGCGTTTAAACCTGCAAGAACAAGTGCAGCTCCTGCTCTTAAGTCGGTTGCTGAAACGGTTGTTCCTGAAAGCCGCCCTCCTTCGATTACTGCGCACCTTCCATCAATTCTTATATTAGCTCCCATTCTTTTTAGTTCGCCAATATGTTGAAACCTGTTTTCAAAAATTGTTTCAGTAATAATACTTGTGCCTTTTATGCAGGAAAAAAGCGAGGCAAACTGTGCCTGCATATCAGTGGGGAAACCTGGATAAGGCAGTGTTTTTATATCAGTGGCTTTAAGAGGATTTTCACAAATGACTCTTATGGAGTCAGGTTTTTCAATTATGTTTACACCAATTTCCTTAAATTTTGCACAAACAGGTCTTAAATGGTCGCAAATAACGTTATTTATAGTTACGTCTCCTTTTGTTATTGCAGCGGCAACCATATATGTTCCTGCTTCTATTCTGTCGGGAATAACTGTATGCTCACATCCTATTAATTTTTTTACACCTCTTACTTTTATTGTATCAGTACCTGCTCCTATAACCTCTGCACCCATAGAACTTAGAAAATTTGCAAGATCAACTATTTCAGGTTCAACAGCAGCGTTTTCAATTATAGTTTCACCCTCTGCAAGAGTAGATGCCATCATTATATTTTCTGTTGCTCCTACAGACGGAAAATCAAGATAAATTTTTGCTCCCTTTAATTTGTCACAGGAAATATCAATAAAACCATGCTTTTTTTCGATTTTTGCACCTAAAGAGTGAAATCCTTTTAAATGAAGGTCGACAGGTCTTGAACCAATAGCACATCCTCCGGGATAGGAAATACGTACACTTTTATATTTTGCAAGAAGAGGACCTGAGATGAGAAATGATGCTCTTAGTTTACTTGTCATATCATAAGATGATTTAAGTGTGGTTATTTTTTCTGGACTGATTTTATATATACCGTTTTCTTCCTCAATTTTACAACCCAGCGATTTTAAAATTTCAAACATATTTAAAATGTCGGTAAGTTCGGGAATTGATTTAAGATAAGACGGAGTGTCTGATAAAAGGGTAGCAGCAATAATGGGAAGTGCAGAATTTTTGGCACCGTGAATATCTAATTTACCCTCAAGATGTCTTGCCTTTTTTAAAATAATATCCGGCAAAAATATTCCTCCTTTTTTAAAAATAATGTCTATTTTAATTATTGTCATAATAAAGTTTTTAATACTTAACATTTTTTATAAAAAAATATAAAAAAAATAATGACAAATTTCAAAAAAAGTTGTATAATATTCTTATATAATCTAAAAAGGAGAAAAATGGAAAATTATGCCCGGTCTGTTTTTTTTACGAACCATAAAAATAACCGATATTATTGACATTATAATAGTAAGTTATCTTATTTACAAAGTAATAGTATTTTTTAGAAATACCCGTGCTTACCAACTCATAAAAGGGATTGCTTTGCTTCTTATTTTTTCTCAGCTTAGCGAAATGTTTCATCTTAATACTATAAGTTATATACTTAAAAATACGATGCAGGTAGGTCTTATTGCTATTGTAGTATTATTCCAGGCAGAGATAAGAAAAGCGTTATCAAAAATGGGTAGTAAAGGGTTTAAACTATTCAATTTTGAAGATAATGATGACGATGAGCAGATAAAATATATTGTCAAACAAATAAAAGATGCAAGTTTTAACTTGTCAAAACTCGGTTACGGAGCGTTAATGGTTATAGAAAGAGATATAAAAATAGGAGATATCATAAGAACAGGAGTTAATCTTGATTCGGAGATTACATCTGAACTTATGGTTAACATTTTTGTGCCTAATACACCTTTACATGACGGTGCAGTTATTATTGGTGATCATAAAATCAAAGCTGCGGCATGTTTCTTACCTCTTTCTCAGAATGAGGCTATTTCCAATGAACTTGGTACAAGGCATCGTGCAGGAATAGGTATCACTGAATCAACTGATGCAGTTGTTGTAATTGTATCGGAAGAAACGGGGAAAATTTCTGTTGCGATGGACGGTGAGCTTTCACGTAATATGTCAGAAGAAAAACTTACTGATATTTTAACAAAAGCGTTTACCAGGGAACTTGGTTACAATAAAAGGAACAAAGTCTGGAGGTTTAAGAAAAATGGGAAATAAATCAAAAGGCAATGTACTAATAAAAATTATTTCGGTTTTAGTTGCAATTATTTTATGGTTTTATATCCAGACTGTGCAAAATCCATATATAGATTTTACATTTAATGCACTTAATGTGTCTTTGCATAATGCTCATCTTCTGGAAGAAAGAAATCTTGTGGTAACAGGAGAAACAGATTTTAAAACCGATGTTACGGTCAATTGTGCAAGAATGAGTCTTGGCAAACTTAAAAAAGATGATTTTGTTGTTTACGCAGACCTTTCCGAAGTTAAGTCTGCAGGTGTTGTTGAACTTCCTATTGGTGTAAGGATTAATAATGAAAATATTCTTGTTTCCAATAAACAACCTTCCACTATTAAACTTACTGTTGATACAATTGTTACGGTTGAAAAAGATATTTTAGTTCATACAGTCGGAAAAGTAAAAAAAGAAAGTTATACAAATGATGATATGATTACAGCCGAATCCGACAGGGTAATGATAAGAGGCCCTAAATCATTACTTACCAAAGTCGCAAACGGAATTGCAACTGTTGATCTTTCAGGAAAGTCAGAAAGTTTTTCCGATTTATATGATATTGTTTTAGTAGATGAGGACGGAACTGCTGTTATAGATGAGAAAATAACACTTCTTAATGAAAATGTTAAAGTATCAGTAGAAATTCTTCCTACAAAAATGCTTCCTATAGAAATTTCAAATATTTCGGAAGATGTTAAGTATTCATTAACTCCATCGCGTGTTGAAGTTGCAGGGCCAAAAGAGATATTAGACACGATGGATAAAATTGTTGTAGATAATTTTAATCTGGTTAGTAAAACAGAGGGGCATACCCAGAATGTAAGTATTACTTTACCTGAAGAGTTGATGCTTATAACTGATGTTATACCCGAACTTAAAGTATTAGTTAATTAAATTAAAGAGGGAGGTTATATTATGGCGCTTTTAGTTAATGATATAATTCTCCCTCTTTCTTATAAAAAAGAAGATGCTTTTGAAATTGCAATAAGAAAAAGTAAAGTTTCAAAAGAAAATATCAAAAAAATATATATAAGAAAAAAATCAGTTGATGCACGTGATGGTGACATTAAGTTTGTTTACTCAGTTGCAATGGACCTTTTTTCTTATGATAATGTTAAGACTGATTCAAATGTTATAGAAACTGAAGATTTTGTTTTTAAAATAAACTGTAATAAAGCACCAAAAGAAAGACCTGTTATCGTAGGCTTAGGTCCTGCAGGACTTTTTTGCGCGTATCTTATCACTTTATATGGTGGGAAACCTATTGTTTTAGAACAAGGTAAACCTTTGGAAGAAAGAAAAAAAGATGTTGAACTGTTTTTTAAAACAGGGATTTTTAACGAACTTTCCAATGTCCAGTTTGGTGAAGGTGGCGCAGGGACATTTTCCGATGGGAAACTTACAACAAGAATAAATGATAAAAGATGCAAATTTGTTCTTGATACATTTTATAAATTCGGTGCCGATGAAAGTATTTTATACAAAGCACATCCTCATATCGGGACAGATTGTCTTGGCGATATTATAAAAAATATGCGTAAGTTTATTGAAGAAAACGGCGGGGATGTTTATTTTAACAGTGAAGTTACAGATATTATGATTGTTGACTCCGAAGTTAAAGGAGTTGTTCTTGCAAACGGAGAAAAAATATTTTCAGATAATGTTGTCCTCGCAGTAGGGCATAGCAGCCGAAAAATATTTAATCTTTTAAAGAATAAGCAAATCGCAATGGAGAAAAAACCTTTCTCGGTAGGTTTCAGAATTGAGCATTTAAGAGAATTTATAGATAAAGGAAGATATGGAAAATATGCAGGGCATAAAAATTTAGGTTCGGCAGAATATCAGTTTTCCTATCGGACTGGTGAAAGAGGATGTTATACTTTTTGTATGTGTCCCGGAGGTCAGGTTATAGCCTCAAATTCAGAAGAAAATTCGGTTGTAACAAATGGAATGAGTAATTCAAAACGTGACGGAATTAACTCAAACAGTGCAGTTGTTGCATCAGTTCTTCCAAAAGATTTGGATACCGATATTTTTTCAGGGGTGGAATTTCAAAAACTACTTGAGAAAAAAGCCTTTGATAATGGAGGCGGTGGATATATCGCACCTTGCCAGCTTTCAAAAGATTTTATATTAGGTAAGAAAAGTACTGAATTTAAAAGTGTAAAACCAACCTATCCAATTGGAACAAATTTTGTTGATTTTAATAAAATATTCCCTGAAAATGTTAATACAATGCTAAAAGCAGGACTTATAAATTTTGATAAAAAAATTAAAGGGTTTTCAACATCTGATGCAGTTTTAACAGGAATTGAAACAAGAACAAGTTCACCGCTTAGAATATTAAGAGGCGAAAACTTAAATTCCATAACTGTTAAAGGTCTTTATCCGGCGGGAGAAGGAGCGGGGTATGCAGGAGGCATAACAAGCGCTGCAGTTGATGGACTAAGAATAGCACAGGCTATTTTAGAAGTGGAAGGGGAATAACTAAATGAATGTAACAAGATATTCGCTATGGGAAAATGTACCATGTACTACAAATAACTATGAGCCATGGATTGAACACTATGCCCCGAAAAATAAAATAACAAATTCTGCTCTTATTATAATACCGGGAAGTGGATACATCAGTGATCCTGACAGACCAAAACAGGAAGGCGAACGGGTTGCTAAGTATTTTTGTGATAAAGGAATAAATGTTTTTGTGTTAAGATACAGAGTTTTTCCTGATGTTTTTCCTTGTCCGATATTAGATGGAAGAAGAGCAGTAAGGTATGTAAGATATTATAGTGAAAAATTCGGGATAAACAAAGAAAAAGTAGCAGTAATGGGATACTCGGCAGGAGGTCATCTGACTGCGTCACTTTTTACATATCATGATAAAACAGAGTATGAGGGGATAGATGAAATTGATAATGAAAGTTTTGTTCCCGATTATCAGATTTTGTGTTATCCTGTTATAAGTCTTGATAAAGAGAATTATTTTACTAATAAAGGCTCTGCAGATAATCTTCTTTCTTTAAGATATGAGCAGTTAAAAGATTCTTTAAGTCTTGATAAGTCACTTGTTAAAGTCGAAGCACCAACATTTATCTGGCATAATTTTGATGATGATGCGGTTGGGGTTGAAAACTCTTTATTATATGCAAAAAAATTAAGTAAAGACGGCACATCGGTTGAAATGCATATTTTCCCTGACGGAGGGCATGGAAAAGGACTTCCTGTTGAAGATAAGAAAGATTTAAACCATATAAAAATATGGACTGAACTTTTGGATAATTGGCTTAAATACAAAGATTTTTATTGAGGTGTGTAGTATGGAATTTATTAAAAAAAACAGAGAATTTGATTTAATAGGTTTTGGGGAAGTTATGTTAAGACTTTCTCCTGACAGTAAGGAAAAAATTTCCACAAGTGAAGCATTTAATAAAAATGCAGGAGGAAGCGAACTTAATGTTGTGTCAGGTGCTGCGATGCTTGGGGTTCGTTCTGCTATTATTACAAAACTTCCTGAAAATAAGCTTGGCCATTTTATAAGAAATAAAATAAGATATGGAAATGTAAGCGATGATTATATAGTTTACGACCATTCGAGTTCAAAAAGGCTTGGCATATATTTTTATGAAAGCGGAGTATATCCTCGTAAATCGTCTGTTGTATATGACAGGGCAAATGCTTCTGTAACTACACTTTCGATTGATGAAATACCTGAAGAAATTTTTGCCAAAACGGGAGTATTCCATATAAGCAGTATATCTTTGGCTCTCGGCAAAACTTTGCAGGAAACTGCAATTTATTGTATAAAAAAATTCAAAGAAGCGGGAGCAGTTATATCTTTTGATGTTAACTACCGTGCAACTTTATGGGATGAAGATACAGCAAGGGAAACAATTAAAAAAATTCTTCCCTATGTTGATATTTTATTTGTATCGGAAGAAAGTTCAAGAAGAATGTTTGCAAAAACAGGAACTTTAGAAGAAATTCAAAAAAGTTATGCCGATGAGTATGGATGTAGAATTGTTGCAACAACTAAAAGGCAAGTAATAAGTCCTACCAAACATAATTTTTCGTCTCAAATATACTATGATGGTAAATATTATACTGAAGAGGCTTATGAAAATATTGAGGTTGTTGACAGACTGGGCAGTGGAGATGCTTATGTTGCAGGTGTGTTATATGGTGTGATAACTCATTCAGATATTATTAAAGCGCTTGAAATAGGAAATGCTATGTCGGCGGTTAAAAATACTATTAATGGTGATATGTGTTCAAGCAGTATAGGTGAGATTGAAGAAGTAATAAAATCACATCAGGCAGTAGGACACCAAAGTGAAATGAACAGATAACTATGATAAAAATTACTGAAGAAAATATAAAAAAGCACCTTTGCTGTAATTCTTATGAATTTGAAATATTTGATAAAATAGATTCAACCAATACTTATGCAAGAAACGTTCTTAAAGATGGAAAAGTCATAATTTCCGATATGCAAAAAAACGGCAGGGGAAGAATGGGAAGAAGTTTTTATTCACCGGAAGATAACGGTATATATATGAGCGTTGTACTGAAGGTGGATAAAGAATATTCTGACCTTGATTTATTTACTGTTGCGATTGCTTCAATAACCTTAAGTGCTATAGAAAAAGTCACAGGTAAAAATTGCTTTGTAAAATGGGTTAATGATATATTTTTAAATGATAAAAAGGTTTCGGGAATATTATGTGAAAATGTTCTCTCAAAGGATGGCAAAAAAATTGAATATATAATTATAGGCATTGGTATAAATGTTAAATCTGTTAAAGATTTTCCAATGGATTTAAAGGATATAGCAGGATGTATAGAGGAAATTGACAGGAATATTTTAATAGCAGAAATTTTAAAAGGTACTCAAACATTAAGAAAAGATTTTAATCTTAAAAAATATCTGAAATTATATAAAGAAAAGTCTATGGTAATCAATAAGAATATTTCATTTTTCCTAAACTCGAAAGAATATAGCGGAAAAGTTGAAGATATTAATGACAAGGGAAATCTTGTAGTTAGAATACCAAATGGAGATATAAAAATAATAAAGTCAGGAGAAATTCGTCTGAATTTAAATGATATATGTTAAAAACTAAATCTTTGATTAAAATTTCATTGTTTACTGCTGTTATATGTATATTAAGTTTGGTAAGAATACCTGTTTTACCTGTCCCGGTTTCTTTAACATTCTTTGCAGTTAATACAATTATCCTGATTTCTGATTTAAAAATAAGTTTCATATCTTTGTTGTTGTATTTAGTACTTGGCCTTATCGGGCTTCCTGTGTTTTCTCAGGGCGGCGGGATAGGATATGTGTTTAATATGTCTTTCGGATATCTTTTAGGATTTTTAATTGCACCTTTAATTTCAGGATTTTTTACAAAGAAAATAAATTTAAACGAATTCAAAAAAAATATGATGTTAAGCGGCATAAATATTTTAACAGTTTATTTTTTCGGAGTTTTATATGCTTATTTTTTATCATATGTTTATCTTGGAATAACAATGGATATTAAGTATCTTATCACGTATTACGTACTTATATTTATTCCGTCTGATATATTTTTTGCTTATCTATCTGTAAAAATTTCTGGAAGATTGAAAAGAATTGTAAAATAATATTGATTTTTAGTAAAAAATGTAGCATAATATATTTAGTTTAACTAATTAAAAGGAGATACATAAAATGGAAATTAAAATTGAAAAAACTTTAACACCTAAAGTTAAACCTGATCAGTCTAACTTGGGTTTTGGTAAAATTTTTACTGACCATATGTTTATTATGGATTACGAAGAAGGAAAAGGATGGCATGATGCAAGAATAGTTCCTTATCAGAATATATCTCTTGCTCCTTCTGCAATGGTTTTCCATTACGGTCAGGAAATGTTTGAAGGATTAAAAGCATATAAAGGCGCAGATGGCAAAACCCGTCTTTTCAGACCGGAAATGAATGCAAAAAGAACAAATGAATCAAATAAAAGACTTTGTATTCCATCTTTACCTGAAGAATACTTTGTTGAAGCAGTAAAGGCGATAGTTAAAATTGATGAGGACTGGATTCCGACTGAAGCAGGCACATCTTTATATATAAGACCTTTTATTATTGCAACTGATGAATTTTTAGGTGTTGCACCATCTAAAACATATAAGTTTATAATCATTCTTTCTCCAAGCGGAGCATACTATGCAAGTGGTCTTGCACCTGTTGGAATATGGATTGAAGATGAGTATGTAAGAGCAGTAAGAGGCGGTATGGGATTTGCTAAAACAGGCGGTAACTATGCTGCATCTTTAATCGGTCAGGTTAAAGCACATGATGACGGATATTCTCAGGTTTTGTGGCTTGATGGTGTTGAAAGAAAATATATTGAAGAAGTAGGCGCAATGAATATCTTCTTTAAAATAAACGGTAAAATTGTAACACCAATGCTTAATGGAAGTATCCTACCTGGTATTACAAGAAATTCAGTTATCCATCTTTGCAAAGAATGGGGATATGAAGTAGAAGAAAGAAAAGTATCTGTTGATGAATTACTAGAAGCACAAAAGAACGGTACTTTGGAAGAAGTTTTCGGAACAGGTACAGCAGCAGTAATTTCTCCTGTTGGTAAATTAAGATACTGTGACGATGTTATGACAATAAACGGCGGAGAAATCGGACCTGTAAGCCAGAAAATATATAATACTGTTACAGGTATTCAAAACGGAACAGTTGAAGATGCTTTTAACTGGATTACCTTTGTAGAATAAAAAAACGGAGGAAAAACAAATGTCGAGTCAGATAAAATTTAAAAGAAGTCTATTTGGCATAAGTAAAAAACCTGTTGTTGAATATATTGAATCAATATCTAAAAATATTGATGATAAACTTTTTAAAAAGGACGCTGAAATAGCACAACTAAAAAAAGATATCGAAATTCTTAATATGGAAAAGAATGCACTTAAAAAAGAAATTTCAGATTTCGAGGAAGAAAAGAAGAAAATATCCGATGTGTTTTTAAAAGCGGAAGAAACAGCAAGAAATACTATTGAAAAAGCAAATCAAGATGCTTCAAATATGCTTAAAAAAGCACAGGAAGATATCAATTTATCTTTTGAAAAAATGAGACAAGACCAGCAAAAAGAGTCTATAGAGTTTGATGCTAAAATTTCAGAAAAACGAAATGAACTTAATAACTACAAGAATGAAATTACATATTTAAGAGAAAAAATTAAAGTTACCTTAAATAAATTTGATGAAATTCTTGCAAATTCTATTAAATAATTTAAAGAAGGCGGAATTTTCCGCCTTCTTTTGTATAACGAAAACCACGCGCGGGTGGATAATTATTGTAGTGAATAGATTTACCTATTTCGATGCGGAAGGCATAAATACCTTCCTTACAAAAGAATAATTATAAACTCTTATATATTCTGTCAATTATTTCTTTCATTTCCTGCTCTTTTTTCTCCATTTCAAAAGCAAGTTTGAATTGAGTTCTTGCACGGTCTAAGTTGTGATTTTCTCTGTGTGTTTTAAAGTAAACATCACCGTCAAGATGATCGGTTAAAAATCTGATACCACATTCTAAGGTAAGCAATATTGCAGAAAAAGGTAAGTATTCAACCTCAGTTTTTGTGATAGAATCTTTCATTTCTTCTAAAAATCCTTTGGCAAACTGTTCAAAGAGATTTATATCAAAATTAACTTTGCTTAAGTCTTTTTCATCTTCATCTGCAGTGTTTGTACCAAAACGTATAGCATCCCCGAAATCACATAACAAAGTCGATGGCATAACAGTATCAAGGTCAATAACACAAATTGCTTCGCCGGTTTTTCCGTCCATAAGAACATTGTTAAGTTTCGTGTCATTATGTGTAACTCTTAATGGAATTTTATTTTCTTTTAAAAGGTCAACAATAACTCCGTATTTATCCTGCCTTTTAATGACAAAATCAATTTCTTCTTTAACTTGATCTTTTCTTCCTGCTTTATTTTCTGATACTGCAGTTTGAAATTTAAAAAATCTGTCTTCAGTATTATGGAAGTTTTCGATTGTTTCGTGCAATCTGTCAGCCCCGAAATCAGAAAGCATATTCTGGAATTTCCCATAGGCCTTTCCCGCACTGTAAAAATGAGCAGGGTTTTCAATTGTCTGATATGTAATGGCATCGTCAACAAAGTTATATGCACGATAGTAATTTCCGTCAACTTTCGCTAAATATGTTCCATCTTTGGCGGTAATAAATGTAAGAGTTTCTCTGTCAGGATTTCCGCCGTATGATATAACCTTTGATTTTAAATGATCGCATATATTTATAATGTTTTCCATTACTTCCCATGGTTTTTTAAATATTAAATGATTTATTCTTTGAATAACATATTTGCTTTTTTTACAGGTAACAAGATATGTGTCATTTATATGTCCGCATCCGTAAGGCTTTATTTCAATTATTTCATCATCGATGCAAAAGTTATCTATAATCTTTTTGCCTCTTTGCATATAATCCATCCTTTATTTTTTTATGATACCATCTTATTATATCACTTGTTATATTTTTTTATTTAGAAAAAAGGTCAAAAAACTTGCACAAAAAGACAGGGTGTGTTATAATGATAAAGGGTGATAGAATGAAAGAGGAAAATATTATCAATGTAAAAAATTTTAATATGATTTCAAGGTTTAATTCCGATACAATAATTGACAAAAATTTTACGGATATAAAAGTAATATTTTCTTTATCAAATGATATTCTTATAAGAATGGGGAAAAAGAATGAATGGCTTTCAAAAGATGAAATTTATATAACTGACTATAGCAGGAATATACAGATTGATTCTCCTTTTTTATCAGAATACAAGATAATATTTATAAAGATAAATTCTGTTTACTATGAGAAACTTATGAATAAGCGTTATTTGATAAAAGGTAATCAGAAACTTATTTTAAATTCTTTGTTTGAAGAATATGAAAGATTTAATATAAATCCTGAGAGTAAGATTTCAAAAATGATGTTAAAAACGCTTTGCGAACAGTTTTTTTTGCTGATTTTAAGGAATAATTTAAGAGTTGAAAAATATAAAAAGTCTGTTAAAAGCGACCTTGATATTATAAACAGTTTAACTATGTATTTTAATGAACATTTAGGCGAGGAAATTCATTTTTCGGATATAGTAAAAAAAGCAGGTCTTTCATCCACAGGACTTAAAACACTTTTTAAGAAGCATACAGGCATGGGGGTTATGAAATACTATAACTATTTGAAAATTGAAAAAGCAAAAGAATATCTTTTGATGGATGAACTCAATGCAACACAAATTGCCAATTTGTTAGGATATGAAAGTATTCATTATTTTTCAAGACAGTTTAAGAATATAACAGGATTTTCGCCCACGGAGTATAGGAATTCCTTGACTTAAAGATAAGAATAATATATAATAAAAGAAAAAAGGAGTTGTTCTTATGAGTAATCTTGCTATAACAATCGGAAGACAGTTCGGTAGTGGAGGAAGAGAAATAGGCATTTTACTTGCAGATAAACTCGGGATAAAATGTTTTGATAAAGAAATTATAAAAAGAGCTTCAGAGGAAAACGGAATAAGTGAAAAGATGTTTGAGCAGGCAGATGAAAAACCGATTAACAGTTTTCTTTATTCTATAGTTGCACATGGATTTCCTACATATACAATGCCTCTTCATGCAGATAATATGTTTTCCAATGATAAAATATTTACTATGCAGGCTGGAACAATTAAAAGAATCTCGGAAGAAATGCCGGCAGTTTTTATTGGAAGATGCGCAAATGATATTTTAAGAAAAAATGAGAAACTGGTTTCTATATTTATATATTCCAATATGGAAGATAAAATCAAAAGAATAAGCGAAAAATATAATATCAGCGAAAAAGAATCAAAAGAAATGATTAGAAGAATCGATAAATCAAGAAGCAGTTACTATGAATTTTATGCAAACCAAAAATGGGGAGATTTAAATAACTATATGCTGTGTATCAATTCATCCTGCGGTATTGATAAAACTGTTAATATTCTTTACAAATACATAATGGAACTGGGGTACTAAAATGGAATATACAATTTTAAGAACAAAATTAAATGAAATATCTTACGATTCTAAAGAATGGGAAAGGGCAAATGTTGCAAAAATAGGCACAGTTAACTGGGATGTAACTACCTATTGTCCCGATACTGAAGTAAGAGTATTAACAAATGACGAAGGATTGTTTGTCCGTTTTGAAACCGATGAGGAAAATTTACGTTTTAATGCAGAACCGATTCAGGGAAAAGTTCATTTAGATAGTTGTGTGGAATTTTTCTTTATACCTGACCCTAAGAACAGTAAAAAATATTTTAATTTTGAATTTAACGCAAAAGGTGCAATTCATTTAGGATATGGTGAAGGGCGTTCGCCTATTCGCACTCCCTGTGAAATCACAGATGTGTCTATATTTAAAATAGAATCTTTTATAAAAGGAGAAAAAGGTTTTATATTAAAATTTTTTATTCCTTATTCGTATATTCTTAAGTACGCAGATGGTATAGGTGATTATTTTTTAGGTAATTTCTATAAATGCAGAGAAGAAGGGGAAAAACCTCATTTTGTGTCCTTAAACCCTATAAAAACACCAGAACCTGATTTTCACAGACCTGAATTTTTTGACAAAATATATATAGAACTTGACAAATAATATATAATGTGATAATATATTTTCATTGAATTAAGAAAGAGAGGATAATAAAAATGGATTCAGACGAGTGCGATAATAACACTAACACTGAACTGTTTTATCATTATTTGTTATAATATATATGTGGCATACCTGCAGAATAATTTGTTTTGCAGGCGTGCCTTTTTGCGTTTCAATAAAATATTAATTAACAAATAATAATAAAAATGAGGAGAAAAATTAAAAATGACTACGACTACTTATATACTTGTTATGGTAACGCTTATTCTTATGTCGGCATACTTTTCGGCAACTGAAACAGCGTTTACATCAATAAATAAAACAAGGCTCAGGACAATGGCGGAAAAAGGTAACAAAAAAGCAGACCTTGTTTTAAAACTTTCGGAAAAATATGATAGTCTTATTTCTACAGTTTTAATAGGTAATAATATAGTAAACATCGGGCTTTCATCGGTTGCTACAGTGTTTTTTATAGGATTTAATAAAGTATACGGAGCACTTATCGCAACTGTTGTTATTACTGTTTTAGTGCTTATTTTTGGAGAAGTTTCACCTAAAAGTATAGCTAAAGACTCACCTGAGAGTTTTTCGATGTTTTCAGCACCTTTTATAAATGCTCTTATGATTTTGCTTACACCTGTTAATTTCTTATTTACACAGTGGAAAAAGTTCCTTTCGAAAGTACTTAATGTTGAAGAAAATGCAGGGATGTCACCTGAAGAACTTATTATGCTTGTTGAGGAAGTTCAGCAGGAGGGTACACTTGATGATGATGACAGTGAACTTATAAGAAATGCGATAGAGTTTGCCGACCTTTCAGCAGAGGATATATTGACTCACCGTGTTGACTTGGAAGCAGTATCCATAGAGGACGACAAGGTTGACATCGCAAGAAAGTTTAAAGAAACTCAGTTTTCAAGACTTTTGGTTTATAATGAAAATATTGACGATATAGTAGGTATTATACATCTTAAAGATTTTTATTCAGAAAAAGGTATAACCGATAAAGATGTTAAAAATCTTATGACAAAACCGCTATTTATCCAAAAGGGTGAAAAAATAAATGACCTTCTTAAAATTCTTCAGACAAACAAATCTCATATTGCAGTTGTAATTGATGAGTATGGTGGTACTTTGGGTATTGTTACAATGGAAGATATCTTAGAAGAGTTGGTAGGAGAAATCTGGGACGAGCATGACGAAATTGTTGAAAATTTCCACAAAATAGATAATGATACTTATAAAGTAGAAGGTTCGGTAAATTTTGAAGATTTTTGCGATTTCTTTGATATTGAAGCCGAATCGGAAAATATCTCAGTTGGGGGATGGGCAATGGAATGTCTTGGTAAAATTCCTGAAACAGGAGATAATTTTGAGTATGAAAACCTTAAAGTTTCAATTTTGGAAACCGATTCTCACCGTGTAACTTTAGTTGAAGTAGTAAAAACAGATAACAAAGAAACTGATAAAGATTAATCAAAACATAAAAAAGAATTATATTAAATTAAAAATCACCAAAAAAGGGTCTGTCCCTTTTTTGGTGATTTTAATTTATATAAACTGTTTTAATTCATCGCTTTTGAATTCATAAGATGTATTGCAAAAATGGCAATTGGCAGTAATTGTGTCTTCTTCATTTACAAGTTTTTTAAGTTCTTCTTTCCCTAAAGATATTATTCCTCTTAAAAATCTTTCTTTTGAACAGTCGCAGCGAAGTGTAGGGTAGATTTCTTCCAAAATTTCATAATCTTTATCAGGGAAAATTATTTCAAGAGTTTTTTCTACATAATTTTCTTCACATAAAAGTTTTGAAATAGAGAAATTATTATTAAGAATATTTTCAAGTTTTGTAATTGTTTCCTCACTTGCATCGGGAAGAAGTTGAATCATAAGCCCGCCGGACGATAATACTAACTGGTTGTCTTTATCGACTAAAACACCGAGTGCAATAGCAGTAGGGATTTGCTCGCTTTTTGCAAAATAATAGGTTAAATCCTGAGCAATTTCACCACTTATAAGTTCAATGGTTCCTGAATACGGTTCTTTTCCTCCTACATCTTTTACAACAGTTAAAGATCCGTTTACTGTTACAGCTCCGCCAACATCAATTTTACCGTCTGCACGAATCGGTAATTCAATCTTAGGATTTGCAACATATCCTTTTACTTCACATTTACCGTTTGCATAAGTAATAATGTTGCCGATTGGTCCCTCACTTCTTATCTGGATTGAAACAGTATTGTCATCGCTTTTTAAATCTGCTGCCATAAGTGCATTTGCAGTAAGAACTCTGCCAAGTGCAGCAGTAGCAGTTTTAGATGTATTATGAAGAACTTTTGCACATTCTACCATATCAGTTGTTTTTGCTAAGAATACTCTTATTTCTTTATTCTTAGAAAGTATTTTAAGTATTTTATCTTTCATTTACATTTTCCTTTCTTAAAACGAAAAACACTTTTTCACTTTTTTTATTGTATTTTTTAAAGGATAAGTTATCATAAATTGCAAGAACTCTAAAGCCGGAAAGTTCTGCTGTTTTGATTAATTCATCAACTTCATACGCCCTTTGTTCCTGTTCTTCATAACTTCTTATATATGAATCTTTTTCTTTGTAGAACATATCTAAAAAGAAAGTGCACATTTTTCTTTTTTTATCATACTCGCTTTGCCATATAAGGTAGGCTTCTTCATTATCGTAAATATATGTTTTATTATCCAGAACATTTTTATACTTATATTCGGTATTTATATCAAATATAAAAAGTCCGTCAGGATTAAGATAGTTGTTGCAAAGTTTAAATATTTTTTTCAAATCCCGTTTGTCAGTAATATAATTTATACAGTCAAGTGATGAGTAAATAACATCTACTGTTCCGTATAATTCAAATTCCCTCATATCCTGATTTAAATATAAAATGTTTTTGTGGCTGTTATTTTCTTTTGCAATATTTAACATATCGTAAGAAATATCAATGCCTATCATATCATAATTTTCTTTTGCAAAAAGATATGTTATATCTCCTGTACCGCAACCTAAATCCAAAATAAGTTCAGGGTTTATATTAAATTTTTCAAATATTTTTTTATAGTAGCAAAAAAAATCATTCTGAAGGGTATCTTTCATTATACTGAAATAACCTTTCGCAAAATTATTATACATAAAAAATTACCTCAAATATTTTCAATCTGCCAGTCAACAGGCTTAACACCGTTTTTTTCTAAAAATTCATTTGCCTTTGAGAAATGCCTGCAACCGAAAAATCCATTGTGAGCAGACAAAGGACTCGGATGCGCTGCTTTTAAAATAAGATGATGTTTATTAGTAATTAACTGTTCTTTTCTTATAGCATTGTTTCCCCAAAGCATAAAAACCAACGGCTTTTCTCTTTCGTTTAATATTTTTATAATATTATCGGTAAAAATCTGCCATCCGATTTTGGAATGTGAGTTGGCATTCCCTGCAACAACAGTAAGGGAAGCGTTTAAGAGTAAAACGCCTTGCTTTGCCCACTTGGTAAGGTATCCGTTGTTTGGTATGTAAAAACCTTCAATGTCGCTTGAAAGTTCTTTATATATATTAACAAGTGAAGGAGGAGTTTTGATACCAGGTTTAACCGAAAAAGAAAGCCCGTGAGCCTGTCCTTCTCCATGGTAAGGATCCTGACCTAAAATAACAATTTTGCAATCGCTGTATGAGGTGAATTTCAGTGCATTAAATATATCATACATATCAGGATAAATTGTTTTTTTAAAATATTCCTGTTTTAAAAATTCTCTTATTTTAAGATAATATTCGCTTTCAAATTCCTTTTTTAAATAATTATCCCAGTCATTACCTAAATTAACCATATATATTTTACCTCATTAAATTATATCATTTTTTTATAAAATGTAAATATAAACTTAAATATTTGAATCGTGATTTGATGCCAGCTGACCGCATGCAGCGTTTAAATCTCCTCCAAACTCGCGCCTTATAGTAACATTCATACCATTCTTTTTTAAAATATCAAAAAAAGCCGAAATTTTTTCCTTACTGCTTGCTTCAAAGTTGGTTGAACGTGTTTTGTTATAAGGAATAAGATTTACATAACAGTTTAAATCGCCTAAAAGTGCAACAAGTTCCTTTGCATAAATTTCTGAATCGTTTACATCTTTTATCATTATATACGCAAATGTTATTTTTTTGTTTCCCAAATCGGAATATGATTTGGAAGCCTTAATAAGTTCGGATAACTGATATGCTTTGTTTATCGGCATAAGCTTATTTCTTAACTCATCGTTCGGTGCATGAAGACTTATGGCAAGATTATTAACAATTTTTCTTTTGGAATATTCTATAATTTTAGGTGCAATTCCGCATGTAGAAATAGTAATATGCCTTGGTGCAATTTCAAGGCCTGCCTGACAAGTAAGAATATCTATAAAATCCATAGTGTTACAGTAATTATCAAACGGTTCGCCTATACCCATTAAAACTATATGGGATACAGGCATTTTCAATGTTTCTGTAATATATAAAAGTTGAGTTACCATTTCATAAGGTTCAAGGTTTCTTATTTTCTTTATTTTTCCGCTTTCGCAGAATATACAGTTCATATTACAGCCTACTTGTGTAGAAATACATACTCCGTTTCCGTAATCGTGTTTCATAAGTACAGTTTCAATAGTATGCCCGTCAAAAAGACGAAATAAGAACTTTATAGTAGTATCACTTTCTTCTCTTGTGACAAATTCCAACTTTGAAAATTGGAAGTCATTATTTAATTTTTCTTTTACTGCTACAGATAAATTTTCAATTTCGAAAAAAGAAGAAATTTTATCTTTGTATACAGCATTAAAAATTATTTTTGCTTTGGCAGGATTTTCACCAATTGATTTGAAATAATCCTGCAATTTTTCCATTGTTATATTATATATGTTCATAGTAAGTACCTCTTTATATCAATTATATAAAAAAAAAGAATTTTTGTAAACTTAAAATTGCTTTTTTTCTTTGAAAGTGATAAAATATATTATGATATTGCTAAGAAAGGAATGGTTTTATAAAGATATGACTCAAAGAAATATATTGATTGCCTTTATTTTAAATCTTGCATTTTCGGTTTTTGAAATTATCGGTGGTTTTGTTACGGGAAGTGTGGCCATAATTTCAGATGCTGTTCACGATATGGGAGATGCTTTAAGCATTGGCGTTTCTTATTTTTTGGAACGAAAAAGCAAAAAGCAACCTGACGAAACATATACTTACGGATATATCAGATATTCTGTAATGGGAAGCCTTATAACAACAATAGTATTAATGGTTGGGTCGGCTATAGTTATATATAATGCTGTAATAAGAATTTTAAATCCTGTAAAAATTGATTATAAGGGTATGATAGTTTTTGCAGTTATCGGAGCAATTGTCAATTTTATCGCAGCCTATTTTACAAAAGACGGGGATTCTTTAAATCAAAAGGCTGTTAATCTTCATATGTTAGAAGATGTGCTTGGATGGATTGTTGTTCTTATAGGTGCGATAATTATGAATTTTACCGATATATCCTATATAGATCCTGTTATGTCAATATGCGTTGCACTTTTTATATTTAAAGGTGCATTTGCTAATTTGAAAAAAACAGAAAGTATGTTTTTGGAAAAAATTCCTGACAATGTAAGTATTAGCGGTGTTAAAGAACTTCTTTTAAATATAGAAGATGTTATAGATGTGCATCATATTCATATATGGAGTATAGATGGATTTAATAATTACGCTACTATGCATATCGTAACAAGGGGCGAATCTTCTTTAGTTAAAAAATTAATAAGAGAAAAGTTAAAAGAGTTTCATATAATCCATGTTACATTGGAACTTGAAGATGAGAATGAAGAATGTCACTACGAAGATTGCCATTATGAGCATCATAACAGCGAGTGTCATCATCACCATCACCACCACCATCATCATTAATTAATTGTATTATAAAAAGGGGGAAATAAAATGGCAAATAATTTTCATGCTGATATACTTTATGACTATCTTGTAGAGGGATTTTCTCAGCAGGATATTGCTGACCGTTATGGAGAAGAACAGTCTGAAATAAGCAGAATTATAAGAGAGGAATACGGTTTAAATCGTGGAAATGTTAAATGGGGAAAAGGGGCTAATAACCAAAGGGGAAAATACTCTTTTCTTACTTATGATGATATATGCGCCTTTATTGATTCAGGCAGTATGGATATAGATGATTGGCTGGGTGGAAATAACGGACAAAATGATTATACCGAAGAATATGACAATGGTTACGAGGATAATTATGATAACAGTTATAATAATTATAACAATAATTATTCTGATACATATAATCAGTCGTACAATAATAATTCGCAATACAGAGGAACTAAGAGAAAAGTGACTTATGTAAATCCTGACGATTATGACGATAATGGAAATTATCGTGGTTCCAAAGGTTCGGCAGATGGGCGCCTTGTTCTTTTGGGACTTGGTGTTATTATCTTGTTTTTAGGATGGTTAGTCAGTAAAATAGGAAACAACGGAGGGATATTAGGCCAAAGTATTCAGATTCTCTGGCATTCTGATTATTTATGGTGGGGAGTTGCCACAGGAGGAATATTTGGTTTTATAAAATATCAATCCTGCAAAAGTTTAGGTGAAGTTTTTACAACATGTGGAACTTGGGCGTGGACAGGCTTAGGTTATGTTGTGGGTGCGGTTTTATTCTTTTTAAATTACGGATTGTTTTTACCTGCATTGATGCTTGGTCTGTTAGGCGCAATAATTTTCCTGATAGGATATAAACTATTTTATTAAGGGGTATTTTATGGATAAGGGGTATTTTATGGATAACAAAAATAATATGGAAACAAGGGATTTGACAGATAAGGACTTTTACGATCAGGCTTGTTCTTACTTTTACTATCATGCAGAGCAAAGAACAACTATGATAAATTACTTTATTGCAGTTTTTGCGGCAGGACTCGCTCTTTATGGAAGTATGCTTGAAAAATATCCGTTTGCAAGTATGTTTGTGTCAATATTTATGTTTGTTGTATCATTGCTTTTTCACTTGATAGATTTAAGAAACCGTTTTGATGTTAAGCAAAGCCAATGTGTAATAGCACAGATTGAACATGACTATTCGGTTGATATTTTAAGAGAAAAAGAAGATAAGTATGTTTATGGAGTTTTTTCAAACGAAGATAATATTTTTAAGTATTATGGTTTTTCAAAACGAAAGAAAGATACTGAATACAAAAAGTTAAGAGCATCCTATAAAGCGTGGCAAAAGGACATTTTAAATACAACTTTAGAGAATGAATTTCATAAACAAATGGATTCATTTTGCGATGGGAATAATAAGGTGTCTTATGATGAAATAATGGCAAGTCTTGATGCTAAATCTGTTGTTACTTTGTCATGGAGTATCAAAGCACTTTATTATGTTTGTATGGTTATAAGCATTGTAACCTTTGTAATTGCTGCTTTTATAGTATGGTAAGGAGGAATAGCATTGAAAGATGTTTCAAAAGTAGATAAAAATTTCATTGTAAAAACTAAAATTGAAAAAGACGATATCAAGTTTTTTAATCCTGAAGAAAAGCCGTTTGAACTTTATGGTGTTGTAAGAGAAGGTGAAAAGTTAAGACGAATGCCTGAGCATATTGCAAAAACAGTAAGTGAAGGTGTCTATGCTCTTTATGCTAATACTGCAGGAGGAAGAATAAGGTTTGTTACAAACAGTCCGTATGTTGCTGTGTCTGTTAAAATGGGAGAGGTAGGGAAAATGCCCCATTTTGCATTTACAGGGTCAATCGGTCTTGATGTGTATGCAGATAATATTTTTTGTGGCTCGTTTGTACCTCCGATAGATATTACTGACGGATATGAAAGTATCAGAGAATTGGGAGGCGAAAAAGAAAGAGAAATAACAATAAATCTACCTTTGTACTCAGAAGTTAAGGAAATCTATATAGGTTTAAAAGATGGTTCGATTATAAAAAGTCCTGCTCCCTATAAAAATAAAAAACCTGTAGTATTTTACGGTTCTTCCATAACTCAGGGCGGATGTGCATCAAGACCCGGAATGAGTTATCAGGCAATTTTATCAAGAATGTTAAATTATGACTATATTAATCTTGGATTTTCAGGAAGTGCAAAAGGGGAAGATGAGATTGTAGATTATATTAAAAGCCTTGAAATGTCAATGTTTGTTATGGACTATGACCATAATGCACCAACTTTGGAGCATTTGAAATTAACACATGAAAAAATGTTTAAAGAAATAAGAAAATATAATCCTAAGCTTCCGATAATAATTATGCCAAGACCAAAGTATATTTTAAGCGAAATGGAACAAGAACGTTACGAAATTATTAAAACTACATATAATAACGCGATAGCCTCAGGTGATAAAAATGTATATTTTATTGATAATAAACAACTGACTAAGTTATGTCAATATGACGGAACAGTCGATACTTGTCATCCTACCGATTTAGGCTTTTTATCAATGGCACAAGGTATATATGATGTTATTAAAGATATAGATATTGACAAATAGTAAAAAAAGAGTATAATAGTTTTAAAGGCAATGACAAAGAGAAGTAGTATAAGAACTTGCTTACAGAGAGCCTGTGACGGTGGAAATCAGGTAGTTAAACTTATATGAATAACACTTTCGAGCCGCAATCTGAAAGTGCTGACGAGTAGGTGCGCCGTACCCTTATCGTAAAAGGGAAATTAAGAGGTCGGTTTTTCGGCAATATAGGTGGTACCGCGGGTATATTATGCCCGTCCTATAACGGACGGATGTGATATACCTTTTTTAATTTAAAAATATTTAAATCCGAAGGGAGAATTATAAATGAAGCATACAGATATTAAAGAAATTGTATCAACTAAGGAATATCTTAATAAAGAGGTAACAGTGTGCGGTTGGGTAAGAACTGCAAGAGATTCTAAAAATATGGCTTTTATCGAACTTAATGACGGAACTACTTTAAAACATCTTCAACTTGTAATTGATAAAGGTGCGATAACTGTTGACGAAAGAGCATTTCATTTAGGTGCATCGCTAAAAGTAACAGGTACTGTTGTTGAAGCACGTCAGGACGCTTATGAAATAAACGTTAAGGAAATAGAAATCTTAGGAGATTGCCCAGTAGATTATCCTTTGCAGAAAAAAAGGCATACTCTTGAATTTTTAAGAACAATGCCTCACATAAGAGTACGTGCCAATACATTTAATGCAGTATTCAGAATCCGTTCGGTTATGGCAAAGATTATCCATGACTATTTTCAGGATAGAAACTATATCTATGTTCACACTCCTATCTTAACAGGCAGTGACTGCGAAGGAGCGGGAGAAGTGTTCCAGGTTACAACTCATCCTTTTAATCATAATTACAAATCGGAAGAAGAATACTATAAGGAAGACTTTTTTGGAAAGAAAGCAGGACTTAGTGTTTCAGGTCAGTTAGAGGGCGAAGTTGCCGCAATGGCTTATGGTAAAATTTATACATTCGGCCCAAGTTTCAGAGCGGAAAACAGTAACACTCCAAGGCATGTTGCAGAATTCTGGCATGTTGAACCTGAAGTTGCCTTTGCAGAACTTTCTGATATTATAGAAATCGCAGAAGATATGATTAAATATATCGTTTCTGAAATTATGAAAAAATGCCCTGAAGAAATTGATTTCTTTGAAGCGCACTTTGAAAAAGGACTAAAAGATAAATTAAATAATCTTGTAAATAACAGTTTTGAAGTTTTAGATTATAAAGAAGCAATAGAAATTTTAGAAAAATCAGGCAAAGAATTCCAGTATCCTGTATATTGGGGTTGCGACCTTCAGACTGAACATGAAAGATATATAACGGAAGAAGTTTATAATAAACCTGTGTTTATTACAAACTATCCTAAAGAAATTAAATCTTTCTATATGAAGCAAAACGCAGATGGAAAAACTGTTGCCGCAACCGACCTTCTTGTTCCGGGTGTTGGCGAAATTATCGGCTGCAGCGAAAGAGAAGCAGACTATGACAAACTGATTGAGGCAATGAAAGTAAGAAATATGAATATGGATGATTATAAAGATTATCTTGATTTAAGAAAATTCGGTTCAGTTCCTCACAGCGGATTCGGTCTTGGATTTGAAAGAATGATAATGTACGTTACAGGTATCAGTAATATAAGAGATGTTATTTTGTATCCTCGTACAACAGGTAACATCAGATAGGAGATATATATGTCACAGGTAATTTTTCCGAAAAATTACAAATCAAAACTTTCGGTTAAAGAAACTCAAAGAGCTATAAAACTTATAAAAGATACTTTTCAGGTTAAACTTGCAAAAGTCCTTAATTTAGATCGTGTTACTGCTCCTATTATAGTAAGGAGTGACAGTGGTATCAATGACGACCTAAACGGAATTGAAAGAAAAGTAACTTTTGATTTAAAGGAAATGGACGGTCAGATTGAGGTTGTTCAGTCACTTGCTAAATGGAAAAGAAGAGCATTATTCCGTTTCGGTTATGAAGTGGGAGAAGGTATCTATACCGATATGAATGCCTTAAGGCGCGATGACGATATGGATAATATCCATTCGGTTTTTGTTGACCAGTGGGACTGGGAAAAAGTAATAACAAAAGAGGACAGGAATGTCGATTTCCTTAAAGATACCGTAAGGAAAATTGTTGATGCACTTTGCTACACTTTAAATATCGTTAAAGCAGAGTATCCTGTTATAAAAACGGATATTTCAAATGATGTAAAATTTGTTACATCGGAGGAACTTCTCGATATGTATCCTGACCTTTCTCCGAAAGAAAGAGAAAACGCTTTTGTTAAAGAACACCGAACTGTTTTTATAATGCAGATTGGTGGGCTTTTGTCAGACGGAACACAGCATGACGGCAGAGCGCCTGACTATGACGACTGGTCTTTAAATGGCGATTTAATGGTATATAATGACGTTTTAGACTCAGCACTTGAAATTTCTTCAATGGGTATCCGTGTTGACTCTGAATCTTTAAAAACACAGTTGAAATTAAGAAACTGTGAAGAAAGAAGCAACTTTGATTATCACAAAAATATTTTAAATAATACTTATCCTCTTACTATCGGCGGAGGGATTGGTCAGTCAAGACTTTGTATGGTAATGCTTGAAAAAGCGCATATCGGAGAAGTCCATTCGTCAGTATGGTCAGAAGAAATGGTAGAAGAATGTAAGAAGAATAATATTTATTTGTTATAATTGTGAGGGTATTTTAGAAAATGAAAAGGTTTTTAAATACTATAATTGCAGTCAGTATATTTATTGGTACCATAGTTTACGTTTATGCAGCAGATGTCAGTGTTCAATTTGACTTACCTGATAATTCAAAGATAACACAAACTGGTAGTTTGTCTTTAGAGCAGACCATTTCAAATATAAATAATACGGTTACGGTTATTAACGATATGAAGGCAAACGGTCAGGTAACAGATGCTAATATTACTGAATTAACAAGTCAGATTTACAGTTTAGAACAAGCCACAATGGATATAAATTTATCAGACAAAGATTTGTCGGATATTGCCCTTGTGCTTAACAGTGCTGAAAGTGCTATTGAGGGTTTGTCAAACGTACAATCAGCAGAAATTGCAATAATGTTATCAAGGCAGTTTTATGGTTTAACAGGCGGGAAAGACCTTGTAGAAGAGTTTAATCGCGAAAATAACTTTGGGATAGAAACTGAGAGTCAGGGTGGCACTGCACCCATGCCGCAGCCTAATGGAATAATAGTAATGGGACCAAACGGGCAGGTAGAACATTCAACTGCTGATACACCTCAAAATTCAAAAGTGGTAACGGGAACACCGCTTGTAAATAGTTTTTGCGATGTCAAAGAATCTGACTGGTATTATATGCAGGTTCAGGCTATGGTGCAAAAAGGTTTGTTTGCAGGTAAAGGCAATATCACAAACGGAATAGGCACTTTTTCCCCGAATGACACAATGTCAAAAGCAGAGTTTATAACGGTTGTTGCCCGAATGCTTTATAAAGATGATGAAATAAACAACTTTGCAAAGAACAGTTTGGTATGGTGGGATAAATACTATAATGCCTGCATAGAAAAAGGAATTTTTAATAACAAGGAAATGACTTATGATTCTATGGAAAGTGGTCTGTCAAGAGAAAAAATGTCGTTTGTTGTGATGAGAGCATTAAAAAAACTGGAACCACAATCATTTAATCCACTTGATATGGCAGTTGCCAGCTCGATAATTCCTGATTATGAAACCGTTTCGGAACATTTAAAACAATATGTAGTTCATGCTTATGCAAGTGGTTTGCTTTGTGGTACGGATACTAAAGGTACATTTTCGCCAAAAGCCACTTTAACACGTGCTGAGGCTTCCACAGTTCTTTACAGAATGATTGAGTCTGATAAAAGAACACCTGAAAAAGAATTGTATGCGGATACATACCAGATTGCTGAAAATCCTGATTATCCTATAATTATAAGAGAAGATGAACTCTCTTTAAGAAGGTTGGCAAGAGAGGGCGATATATTTATAAAAGCAGATGGTACCGAGATAACTATAAAAAAAGGACCGCATGGTGTTATAGGTGAAGGTCAGGGTATCGCTCCTGATTTAGGTGCAACATCGATTGCAGGTTATGGGATGAATTATACCGTAATAGATTATAACGTAATAGAATCTCATTTTGCCTCTTTCATACCTTATCGTGATTCAAGAGGTATTCAGTTAACTAATCAGCATTATGCTGTTAATTGGATGACAGGAGAAGGGCATTGGGTAGGAGATTGGGAGGTTATTCTTAAAAATGCCAAACCAAGCATAAACGGGAATTTCTATTATCAGTTATCAGATGATATGAATTTTTATTGGTCAGGTACGTTGAATGAATGGGGAAGTCTTTATTATTGCAGCGAAAAGTTAATAAATAACATCAAACAGGCAAATGGCTTAATATAAATACTAATAATATAAGATTATGAAAAATCCCGAATATATAAGTAAAATCAGCTTATATATTCGGGTTTTTTGTATTTTTATCATTTCAGTGATTCTAAATATACTGATAGAATTTTTAAAGCTGTTTCTTTGTCTTTCAAAGAACAAGCGTTTAATCTTTTCCATAATTCCTAATATTTAAAATCTTTTAAACATCCTTTTTAAAATAAATTTTTATAATTTAATTCCTTTACAGGAAAAATAAAATTAAATTTTATGAAAATAAAATCATTGATAATTTTCCGATAATATATTAAAAGAACAAAAGGACAGTAAACTTTCAGGTGGTATATATCATCGCATACAAATTGATTTGACATATAATTCAAACCATATTGAAGGAAACGGCCTTACCCATGATCAAACAAGATATATTTTTGAAACCAACACAATAGGGATAAATGATAAAAGTGTTAGTGTAGATGATATTATTGACTTTCATGTTAAGTTTGAACGAATACATCCATTCCAGGATGGTAATAGTCGTATAGGAAGGCTGATTATGTTTAAGGAATGTCTTAAACATAACATTACACCTTTTATCATTGATGAAAAGCATAAACTTTTTTATTACAGGGGATTAAAGGAATGGGGAGAAGAAAAAGGATATCTGCGAGATACAGTTCTTTCCTGTCAGGATAATTTTTGCGAAATACTTAAATATTTCAGGATTTAAAAAACGGTAAAGTTTAAGATGTTATATAGCAGTAGGGGAGGGTTTCTATGCCCTCCCGTTTTTATAAATTATCCTAAAATTTTATCTATTTTTTCAATTTCTTCTTTAGAGAAATTGATATTGTTAAGAGAATTCACATTTTCTTTTATTTGTTTACTTGAACTTGCACCGATTAAAACACTTGTTACATTTCCAACACCTAAAAGCCAGGATATAGCCATTTGCGAAAGAGTCTGGTTTCTTTCTTTTGCAATTTCATTAAGTTTTGATACTTTTTCCAAAAGTTCTTTTGTAAGTCTGTCTTCAGTTAAGAAAGTTTCAGGTTTTGCTGCACGTGAGTTATCAGGAATACCTTTTAAATATTTATCGGACAGTATGCCCTGAGCAAGAGGAGAAAATACTATTGAGCCAAGCCCTTCATTATGAGTAGTATCTAAAATGCCTTCCTCCTCAACATGACGGTCAAGAAGGGAATAACGCATCTGATGGATAATCGGATGAATACCCATACTGTTTAAAATTTCTTTTGCTCTTTTAGTTGTTTTAGCATCATAATTGGAAATGCCGACATAAAGTGCTTTTCCGCTTTTTACAATGTCTTTTAATGCTCCCATAGTTTCTTCCAAAGGTGTATCAGGGTCCATTCTGTGATGATAAAAAATATCAACATAGGAAAGTCCCATTCTTTTTAAACTCTGGTCCAAACTTGAAATAAGATATTTTCTGCTGCCGAAATCTCCATAAGGACCGGGCCACATATAATATCCCGCTTTTGTAGAAATAACCATTTCATCACGGTAAGATGAAAATTCATTTTTTAAGAATTTGCCAAAATTTTCTTCTGCTGACCCTGCATAAGGTCTTCCGTAATTATTTGCAAGGTCAAAATGAGTAATCCCAAGGTCAAATGCAGTTGTAAGCATATCTCTCATATTGGAAAAATCATCAGTTTTATTAAAATTGTGCCAAAGCCCTAAAGAAACTGACGGTAATTTAAGACCGCTTTTTCCTGAATAACTATATTTCATATTATCATATCTTGAGTCTTTTGCGTTATATATCATATTTTTTCCCTCCTTAATGTAGAAAAACACTATAATATTATATATTTTCAAAAATATTATACTATAAGTTTGACAATACCGCAATATTTTATTATAATATAAGGATAAAATGATTTTATAAAAGGCGGTGAATGGATGTGAAAGTTTTTAAAACATTTATAAGTTTAATTATTACTGTTTTAATTTTCACATCTTGCGCGTCAAACAGTTATGAAAGCATACTTTTTAATAAATCAATTGAAGATTATGGCAATACAGGTGGGCTTACACTTCCTTTTGATGTTAACAATACCGAAATTAAAATAATGTTAATTTCCGATAAGGAAGAACTTTCCGATTCACTTGTTGTAAAAGAACTGTCCAAAAGAACAGGGCTTAATATAAATATAACAAACGTTAGCATATCAGATGCTTCGAGATATACGCAGTTATTACTTAGTACAAATACCCTTCCTGATATTATAAAAACCACTCTTGATACGAGTGAGATTAACAGTCTTGGAGAAAAAGGAATATTTGTTTCAGTAAATAAATATCTTGCCGAACTTCCTAATTTCAGAAGAATTTTTATCGAAAATGACACATATTCTTCGGTTATGGATGATTATACCGCAAATGATAATAATTTATACTTTTATCCGAAGTTTGATTATCAGAAAGAAGTAACAAAAGGATTTTTATATAGGAAAGACATATTTGACAAACATGGTCTTAAAATGTGGCAGGGAAAAGACGAATTTTATGCCACATTAAAAACCTTAAAAACATTATACCCTGATTCTACACCATATATATCAGAAAGCGGAATAAATATTTTAGATGAATGGTCCCTTTCATTCGGTATAGATTTTCCCGGAATGTTTTATGATTTCGACAAAGAAAAATGGATATATTCAGGATGTGATGCGCGTTTTTTTGAAATGCTTCAGTTTATTAAAAAACTCTACGATGAATCACTTTTTCATAAATCTTTTTTAAGTTCCAATCAAATATTATGGGACTGGAAGATTACAGAGAAGAATTCTTTTGTAACTTATGGTGACTTATCTAACATGGAGATTTTAAATGAAAAAGGAAAATCAAATAATCCTGACTTTGATTTATCTTTTGCATCTCCGCCCGGTGACATATTCAAGATAAAAAAGAGTGATATTATAGGTATGGGACCGTCAGTTACTAATAATAAAAACAGTTTGTTATCGCTAAAACTATTAGATTATCTGTCAAGTCCTTCGGGGATAGAACTTTCAACACTTGGTGTTTTAAATAAAACGTATGAATATAAAATGGGTTCAGTAGTATATAATGACTTTAGTGAAAATGATTATATTGTAGGAAAAGAACTTGAGGAAAAATACGGATTGTTTATAGACGGTCTTACAAGGTCGGTAGATAAGAGGAGCCCGTATCTTCATTACTCAAAAAAAGAACAGGCTGTTTTAAATTTAATAAATGAAAAAGACGGATTTGTAGAAGAATATCCGAAATTGAAATTAAAAAATGAAGACAGGCAAAAGGCAAAAGAGATAATAACTATACTTAATAACAAAGCCTATGAATTTGCCCGCAACTATATTCTGAAAACAGATGATAAAAACTTTAACGAGTGGACTCAGGAGGCCTATAAATCAGGGCTTGAAGAATTAGAGGAAATATATAATAAGGAGAGATAAAATGAGCACACCTCACAATAAAGCAGGGAAAGAACAAATAGCAAAGACGGTTATAATGCCGGGTGACCCTTTAAGAGCAAAATATATTGCAGATAATTTTCTTACTGATACAGTTATGGTCAATGATATAAGAAATATGCTTGCATATACCGGGTTATATAAAGGAGAAAAAATAACGGTTATGGGAAGCGGTATGGGTGTACCTTCAATAGGAATATATTCATACGAACTGTATAATCATTATGGAGTAGAAAATATTATACGTGCAGGAAGTTCGGGGAGCATATCAGAAAAACTGCCTTTAAGAAAAATTTTACTTGCAATGGGTGCTTCGACTAATTCGGCTTATGCAAATCACTTTAAAATGCCGGGAACATTTTCTTCAATCTGCGACTTTTCGCTTTTATATAACACATATAATACTGCAAAAGATTTGGGAATAGATGTAACGGTTGGTAATATTCTTACTTCTGACACATTTTACACTGAAGATAAAAATGACGATTTAGTGTGGAATAAAATGGATGTTTTAGCAGTTGATATGGAAGCGGCAGGATTATATATGAATGCGGCACGTGCAGGCAAAAAAGCACTTTGCGTAACAACAGTATCGGATAATATACTAACAGGTGAAGGATTAACGGCAAAAGAAAGAGAAACAGGTTTTGAAAATATGATAAAACTTGTTCTTGAAACTTCAATAAAACTATAACAGGAGATATTATGAGAAAAGTATTATTATTAATTTTAAGTTTATGTCTTACATTAACAGGTTGTTCAAATTCAATATCGCTTGATAATGTTGACACTATCGAAAATGAATTTAAGTATTCAAAGATTTCGTTTGGTAAATTAAAAGAATGTGAAGAAGATATGATTATAAAAGACGCAAAAGATTTTACGAATAAATATCTTTCGGTTACACTTAACAGATCATATTCTGATAATAAAACAATAGAGCAGGAAACCATTATGTTTACCGAAGACTATCTTGAAACAAATGGCAAACAGCTTGAGGAAGAAATTTTATCTGTTAAGGGAACTTATGAAAGGTATGAACTTTCAACAGAACTTGTTAACGTAGATTATAAAAACATTGTCAATATAAAAGGCGATGCTTATGTAAACTGTGTTGCAAGGGTAAGACTTGTTGAATGTAATAATGAAAATGTTGCAAAAGTTTTAGGGTTTGACGGGGTTAACAGCACGACAAATGCAATCTATAACTTAAAGTTAAAGTACATAGATAAATCCTATATGGTTTATGATGTTAAAAAGATTGAAAAAGAAGGATTTATGATTCCTTTTGAAAAATGCGAAGAGAAAATATATAATTCACTTAACGAGGAAGATAAACTCAAACATTTTGCATATCTTGTTTCCAAAGCGCAAAATGACAGGGTTTATTACGAATTTTCAGGAGATGAAGATTATAAGTATCTTTCCAAAGGATGTCTTGAAGAAATAAATAAGGACAGAGATAACGCTAAATATACAAAAGATTTATACACAAATTATAAACTTTCAACAAGGCTTGATGACTGTAAGGTAAGCCAAATAATTAAAACTGAAGACGGTTATACTATTAAACTGGTACTTACGGTTGAAATGCTTGAATGTGCGACAAAGGAACTTGCAGCGCAGATAGGATTTCCAAACGGTGTAGGAAGTAAGAGAAATATGAATTATGAATACTATGTTATAGTTGAAGACGGAGAATTTAAACTGGACGGTTCAATGTTTATAAACTGATAAAAAATATATTATACAGGAGTAATATGGAAGTTAAAAAGAAGAAGATATTGGCATTTTTTACAATGTGTATGATTGTTATAATTGCCGCTTTGATATTTTATTTATGGGAAACCAGACTTTCGGAATATTTAAAAGAGCCTGAAATTTTAAGAGGGTTTGTAGAACAAAAAGGATTTTTAGCGCAAATTATATTTATAGGTGTAATTGTTATGCAGGTTATAATAGCGATTATACCTGGCGAACCTTTTGAAGTGGCGGCGGGGTATGCTTTCGGTGCTATAGAAGGAACTATTCTTTCACTTATCGGAACTGTACTTGGAGGAATAATTGTTTTTTTACTTGTGAGAACATTTGGAATAAAATTTGTAAGATTGTTTTATTCTCAGGAAAAAATAGATTCTCTTTCATTTTTAAAAACATCAAGGAAAAAAACAATACTTTATTTTCTTATTTTTATGATTCCCGGAACACCTAAAGATTTGCTTTCATATTTTGTCGGAATTACCGATATGAAACTTTCTTTATGGATACTTATCAGTTTTTTCGGAAGAATACCATCTCTTATAACTTCGACACTTAGCGGTAATTTTTTGGGAACAGGAAATTATTTGAAAGCTATAGTAATGTTTACTGTTACAAGCATATTATGTATAACAGGGATAATTATATTTTATAAAATATCTGAGAGGGGGAAAAAAGTGGATGATAATTGATATTCATGCTCATGGATGTTCGGCAGGAGGGGACCCGGCAAGAAATGAGAGATTGCTATTAAAGGCAATAGAAAAGTATGACATTAAAAAAGTATATATTTCCAATTTGATGGCCATTTATCCTACCAAAGAACAGGTTACAGAGGGAAATATGTTAGCGTATAATGTTATGAAAAGGCATCCTGAAAAAATCGGAGGATTTTTATACGTAAGCCCTGAACATGATAATGCAGTCGATGTTGTAAAAAGAGGAATAGAGGAACAAGGTTTTTCCGGCGTAAAAATATGGATTTCCGAAAAATGCGATGCACCTTGTATGGATAAAGTTGCAAAAGTTACTATTGACTATGGTGTGCCGATGCTAATTCATGCATTCCATAAAAGCAGAAATCAGTACGAGAAGGAATCGGTTGGGAAAAATGTTGCAGCCCTTGCACAAAGATTTCCTGCACTTAAGATAATAATGGCACATCTTGGCGGAAATTGTTATAATGGTATTCCTATGATAAGAAAACTAAAAAATGTATGGGTAGATTTATCCTGCTCTATGTTCCATGCACCTTATCTTGATTATACTTTGGATAATATTGGAGCGGACAGGATACTGTTCGGAACTGATATGCCGGGCGGACCGTTCTTAAATAATGTAGGAAAAGTTCTGCATTCAAACACAACAGAATATGAACGCGAACTGATTTTTTATAAAAATGCATTAAAAGTTCTTGACAGAAATTACAGACTGTGAGGGATAATATGATAGATTATAATTGTTATATAGGAAACTGGCCATTTCACAAACTTAGAAAAAATAAGTTTTCTGACATTTTAAGAATGCACAGGGAAAATGATATTGATTATGGCTACATATCAAAAATAGAATCTGTTTTTTATAATGATCCTTATGAATCGGAATATGAACTCTATAGTAAAATAAAAGGAAGCGGATATAAACAGGTTATGACGTTAAATCCAACTTTGGATACTTGTATAAACACTCTTAAAAGAGGTATAAAAAGTCTTAAAATTAAGGGCGTAAGACTTGCACCGTGTTTTCACTCATACAGTATAAACGATGACTTAGTTAAGGAAATTATACCTTATTTAAAAGAGTATGACCTTCCGCTTTTTATAAATATTCGTTTTGAAGATGAAAGGTCATCATATCTTTTGCATCCAAATCCCGTACCAATGGACGATGTGAAAAAATTTATAAATGACAATAAGGATATTGAGATTATACTGTGCACAATATCATTTCATGAAGTTTTAAAAATAAAAGAAGATATTTTGGGAAGTGATAAAGTATATTTTGACACAAGTGGTTTTAAAGATAAACTTTTTGCAATGCCCGAAATAAGAAAAGAGGGCCTTTCAAAAAGAGCAAGATTTGGGTCTATGGCACCAATTTTTTGTTTTGAATCATCTTATCTTATATATAATGAGGAGGATTAATATGGATTTTGGGTTTGATTACCGTCTGGTTTGTATACTTAGAATTATTGTTGCAGGTATATGCGGAATTATAATAGGTTTAGAAAGAAAAAGCAGAGCAAAAGAAGCCGGGATAAGAACTCACTGTATAGTTGCCTGTGCTTCATGCCTTATGATGATAATATCCAAATATGGATTTTTTGATTTGCAGTTCTCAGGCGATTTTAAGTTTGACCCGTCAAGAATGGCACAGGGAATAGTAACAGGCGTAGGTTTTCTTGGTGCTGGTATGATTTACTTTCAGAGAGGAACACTTATCGGGTTAACAACTGCATCGGGAATATGGGCAGTATCGGGAATAGGTATGGCAATAGGTTCAGGGATGTACGTAATCGGTATAAGTGCAACAGCTATTATACTTATAGTACAGTTATTATTTCACCATAGGAATAAAATTACCAATCATACTAAAGAAAAAAATTTATCTTTGTATAAAGTTTCTGAATCCGATTTTCAAAATAAAGTTGAACGCATACTGGCAGACTATGATATAATGATAAACGATGTTTCAATAAAAAAGTATGAAGGAATGTATGACTACATATTTCATATTGAAATGGATGAAGATATGAAAGAAGAAGGTTTGTTATCATTGTTTGATTATGATTGTTCTTTAGACACCAATAATTAAAAAGGAGAAAAATAAAATGAAAAAACTGTTATCAGTATTTTTAATAAGTATATTTATATTAACAAATCTTACATTTATTACAATGGCAAAAGAGGAAATAACCGTTATAATAAACGGAGAAAAACTTATATCTGATGTACCTGCACAAAGTATGGAAGTTTATGATGAGAATGGTAACTATATTGGCGACAGAACTATGCTTCCTATCCGTGCAATAAGTGAAAAATTAAATTGTGACGTTTTCTGGAATGAAGAAACTCAGGGTATAACAATATACAGAAATAATAATTTATATATTATGTGGCTTGAAACCGAGATGGCTTTTTATTTAGAGGGTATTGGTATTGAAAAAGGATATAAAATGGACGTTCCTCCTACTACAGTAAACGGCAGAACATTAGTTCCTGTAAGAGCAGTAGCAGAACTTTTAGGCGCAGAGGTTAACTGGATTGGCGAAACAAACACTGTCCAAATAAAATATGAATTAGGTCAGATTGAAGATAATAAGGACGTTGCCGAAACGTGTGATATATATCAAATTTTGTTAAAACAAGAGTATGATACATACGTAAGCCTTGTTAATGATACATTAGGTTCGGTTACAGGTAAAATTGTTTTGGAAAACGGAAAAGAAATGAATTTTAAACTTTATCCTGAAATTGCTCCTAAAACTTGTGGTAAATTTGTAGTTATGGCAAAAGAAGGATTTTATAACGGAAAAGTTTTCCATCGTGTTATAAAGGATTTTGTGGCACAGACAGGAGCTCTTGGAACAGACGGGCAATGGGAAAGCAGTACTAACATTGAAGGCGAATTTGTTATGAACGGATTCTTTAATCTTATTCCCCACAAAAGAGGAACTTTATCTTTAGCAAGAGCAGATGATAATAATTCAGGAACACAACAGTTTTTTATCTGCCAGAAAGAATCAAAAACTCTTGATGGTAATTATGCCGCTTTTGGTAAACTGATTGACGGTTATGATGTTTTAGATGAAATCTGCAGCATGCAAACTGATGAAAACGATAAACCACTTAATGATATAGTAATAAAACAGGTAATAATAAATGAATAGTTATATCTCTGATATAGCAGATTTAGAAAATAAAGATTACAAGTTATATTATTCTTTAATGTCAGAATCAAGAAAAAAAAGAGTAGATAAACTTAAAAATCTAAACGATAAAAAATCTACAGTTTTGGGAGAAATGCTTGTAAAAAAGCATTTTGGAATTGACAGTATAATAGAATATGATAACAGAGGAAAACCGTTTTTAGTAAATAAAGACGGTTTCTTCTCAGTTTCTCATTCCAAAGGGCTTGTAGGAGTTTTAGTATCGGATTGTCAGGTTGGCATAGATATTGAACGAATAAGAAAAGTAAATTTAAATATTATAAAAAAAGTGTGTACTCCAAAAGAAAAAGAATATGTGCAAAGCGGGAAAGATGAAGAGGAAAAAAATCTTCGTCTGCTTGAAATCTGGACATTTAAAGAAGCGTATTTTAAATATCTTGGAACAGGAATAACTGATTTTTTAAGTGTAGATTATTTTAATGATAAAATTAAACGAAAAAAAGTTATCACAAAAGAATATATATATCATATTGTAGGGGAGGGTTTCCATGCCCTCCCGAAACATAACTCTCCGACGGTGCAATATTTTCAAAACTTTTAACGGTTATTTATCAAAAATTTACAATTTAAAAACGAGTTCGGATAACTTTCCGACGGCTAACGATTAATGAATATCAAATGGCAAAAAGAGATTCTTCACTGTGCTTAAGGATGACAACATAGACTGTCATTCTGAGCCTTCAGGCGAAGAATCTCTTTTTTGATTAAATTATTTCCCCGATATAAATTTACCCATAAATAATATTTCTCCGTTTGAGTTATCTCTTATAAGAAAATAGAACGGTTTATTAAATTTTAAAGTAACAGGTTCGGGAGGGAGTGCGCTTCCTGCCATTGCAATACCGGTTACAGCCGCCGCCTCACAACCTTTTTCATCAACGTTTAGATATGTTTTATGAATAACATCGGTTATCCACATATTTCCTTTATCGAACATATTATGAAATTCGGCCGTTTCTTTAAATGCTTTATCCATACCGAGATTTTTTAGTGTGTCATTAAGTTTTGTTTCGTATTCTATTTTAAACTTAGGTAAATATAAGTCTGTATATTGGCCTGATAAACCATTATTGTTAATAAGAGTGTTAAGTTCTTTTTCAATTTCAACCTGGGAATTTGCCATTGCAAAGAACATACTTATATCTAAATCAAAATCAGAAGTACCTGTATAATTACCATTATCGTCAAAGTTTGCGATTCTATCCATAAACGGAAGTTCGATAACTTCTATTTTGTCCGTTTTACCATAAGTAATCCAGGCTGTTTTTCTTAAAAAATCAATTTGTGATTTTGTGTTGTCAATGTTTGTAAATTCATCTTTTTTTGTAGCACCTTCAAAAAAATCATCCTGCCATAGTCCTTTGAAGTATACAGCATTGACAATCATTGCCCAAAAATCAGAATTATTTATAAGTTCAGGAATTTTTCCGTTTGTTTTATCATTTACCCACGAATTCACCTTGCTTACAGCATTTTTATCGTCAGTTTTAAAAACATCTGCATTGTAATATTCTTTTATATTATCAGTGTACGATTTACTGAAATTCTGAGTGGTTTTATCTTCGTTTAACCAAACTGAATTTGCAACTTTTAAAGTAAGTAAATCAGTTTTTGAAAACTTCTCTGAAATTTCTTTTGATAAATTATTGATTTCCTGAATGCTTGATATATTAAGTGCGCTCAGAATTTCGTTTTTTGTTTCTCCCTCTGCACCGTTTAATAAAAGACCTAATGCTAATTTTATAGATAGGGGAGATAACGCGTAGTTTTTATTTTCCTTGTCATAAATTTCAGTTAGTTTATCATTAAAACTTTTTTCGTTTATCATAAGTTTCCCAAACCCTGCCTCTTCAACACATTCCTGACCTTTTTTAGTAAGCATAAACTCTGCCATTTTCCTTGCAGGTGCATCTTTAATAGTATCTTTTCTTATTACAATGTATGTATTATTTGATAATGGATAACTTCCGTTTGCAATTGTTTCGTCTGTTGGATATACTCCATCTATTGAAAGTAGTTTCAATTCAGTTTTAGTGTTGTAGAATAAATCCATATTATTAAAATAATAGTAAATACTATAACCAAGTCCATAACTTAAAGGGTTATCTTTCCTTGCTGCCATAACATCTGTAAGAACGTTTGACATAGTTTCCGATGTTGTTTCTTGTCTTATTTTTTCGTGAATTTCATTACCGCCTAAAAAGTGCTTTTCCATCTGCGCGTGACTTCCAGAATCATTATTTCTGCAGTATGGAATAAGTAAAGCGTCGGGTCCTCCAAGTTCATTCCAGTTCGAATATTTATTATTTACATATATTTCGCTGATTTGTTCTTTGGTAAGTCCCTCTATCGTGTTGTCCTTATTTGTAAAGAAAATCATTGCGTCATACGCTATAGGGATAAGTTCAAGTTCAACATTTTTCTCTTTCGCATATTCTAAGATGTCACTTGCAGGATAAACTGATGCAAACATCATATCAATTTCGCCGTTTATAAGTCTTTCGTAAGACTGATGACTCTTGGAATGTTTCTGAGGTTTTTGTGGGTGTTGTGTTCCATTATAGAATAGTTTACGATAAACCGCATCGGTAAAAGGATATGTAGAGGTAGAACCATCAATTACAGGAAGTTTTTCAGAAAATCCAAATTGCACTGCCTCTTCAGATGGGAATATAACACAAAAATTAACAATGTTATATATTGTGTATGCCACATCATAGCGTGTAGCAAAACTTGTTGGGTTAATTACTCTTTTCGGATTTTCAGGTTCTGTGTTATCAACATCAGTTGATGCGTAATTTCCCAGCCTTTGGTATGCACCTTTTGCCCAATCTGATACAAGATTAAAATCGGTAACATTCATATTGTCATCGTATGGATAACCCATACTTGCAAAGTTAACCGCCCTGTCAAGTATAACCATAATTTCTTCTCTTGTAATATTGTCTAAGGGTGCAAAAGAAGTTTCATTTTTCCCTAAAACCATTTTATTTTTATAAGAAGATGCTACAACTCCGTAAAACCAATCATCTTTTTTTACATCGGAAAAAGGAATGTCAAGACTAAAATCTTCTTTAATCCCAAGCATACGCATTACAAGTGCTGTAGCCTCTGCTCTTGTTATATTATCATATGGGCGAGCCTCTTTGTTTTCGTTTCCGATTATTAAAGATGTTCTTGATAATTCTTCTATCATATGAAATTTGTAATCATTGTTTTTATTATCTGAAAAAGAAATTTCGGAAGTTTCAAAAGCCTCTATCTCTCTTTCTTTATTTTCATAAGGTATGTAAGCGTAAAGGCGGTCATTATATGTATGAGAAAGAGTGATAGGTTCTTTTGTATCTTTATATCTTGCTTTTACTGTAATATTTTTAGTATAATCAACTTCGTAAGGAATACTTATATAGGTAAAATTATTACTTTCGTAAGTACTGCTTGTCGTGATAACTGAAAAAAGTGATAATAAAGTTGTAATGATAAGTAACATTGATATAATTTTTTTTGTCATATAAGTTCCTCCCAGTATTTAACATTTTTTCTTAATTAGACTAATATTTTAAAAGTAAAGTTCCATTAATTTGTAGTTTCGACAAAAAATTTTTAATACCTTGTGTTCAGGTTGACTTTTTATACTAAAAGTATTATTATATTTATAAGGAAGTGATTATATGAAGAATACAAAAAGATTTTTGTGGGGAATAGTTTTTATAATAATAGGTGTACTTATTGCTTTAGATGTACTTGGTTTTATAAATGTTAATTTGTTCTTTAACGGCTGGTGGACTCTGGTTATTATAATTCCATGCCTTATAGGGCTTCTTTGTGAAAAAGATAAGGTGGGAAATGCTACTTTTCTTACAGTCGGTATAATCCTTCTTCTTAAGGAGCAGGGGATAATAAATTTTGATATTTTAGTTAAACTTATTGTTCCCATTTCACTTATATCATACGGGCTTTATATGCTAAGTAAATCATTTAAAAAGTAGAAGGGGAAAATATGGGGAAATTTGACGGAATATTAATCTGTTCGGATATAGACGGAACATTCAGATGTAATGAAGAAACTTATAAAGTAAATAAAGAAGCAGTAAAATATTTTATACATAACGGAGGTAAGTTTACTTTTGTTACCGGAAGAAACAGGGCGCATCTTATAGAAACAGGACTTACGGAGGTTGTAAACGCACCGGCAGGACTTCTTAACGGGAGCGTGGTTTACGATTACGACAATGAAAAAATCGTTACTGAAAAAAGGCTTGATTATACTTTTTGTGATTTTTTATTAAATATAGAAAATTGCAGTGATAAAGTAACGGCAATCGGGATATTTCCGGGGTGTGAAGATGAGGGGTATTATGAGTATGAACCTGGCTGTATTCCTCAGGATATGATGGATACTATTCCTGTTAAAACATTAGTAAGATTTAGTGACGAAGAAGATGCCAATGATTTCAGAGATATTTGCAAACAAAATAATTTTTTTAAAAACACATGCATTTCAAAATCGTGGAGTGTAGGCGTTGAGTTTAATAATATAAACGGAACAAAGGGAGACGCACTTTTAGATATAAAAAAATATCTTGGCAACATACATACAACTGTCGGAATAGGCGATTATGAAAATGATATTGAACTTTTAATTAAGGCTGACATTAAAGTCGCAACAGGCAATGCGATAGATGAACTTAAAAAAATTGCAGATTTTACGGTTAAAGAATGTGAAAAATATGCAATTAAAGATTTAATAGAAATTTTAGATAAAAAATATTAAAATTCTCTGAGATAATGAATATACCCGGTAAAAACGGACGATAGAAAAAAGCCCCCTATGGTATAATAAAATATCATAGGGGAGAATTTTTTTGTGTTAACGAATACCACGGGCTATGCCCGTGGTTCAAAAAAGCTTTTAGCTATGAGTAGAAAAAAGAAACCTCCTATGATAGAATGAGTGCAGGTTCGCCAACCGTACAAAATCAAAGGAGGTAATCAAGTATGAAACTTGATACAGAAAGTTTAGCACATACTAAGTGGAATTGCAAGTATCACATAGTATTTGCACCCAAATATCGAAGACAAGTGATATATGGGAAAATAAAAACAGATATAGGACAAATATTGAGAAAATTGTGTGAATATAAAGGTGTGGAAATAATAGAAGCAGAAGCATGTCCAAACCATATTCATATGTTAGTGTCAATACCGCCCAAATGATGAAGGCAAAAAGAAAAAGTTTTTCTGGAAGGTTGCAGGTATTTGCTACGCAGCAGCGGCTGTGGTTGCATACTTCCTGCTTCATTAAGGGGGTGAGGATATGAAAAGAATAGTTTCATTATTA